>NZ_SOGK01000039.1:0-39521 GCF_004564305.1 Cryobacterium sp. TMT3-29-2 | reverse complement strand
CGGCGTGCCCGCGCCGGCCTGGCGGGTGCCGGCCGGGGTCGCCCGCGGGGCAGGCGGCCTGATCGAGGCGGCCTGGCGCATCCGCCCGGGGGTCGACGAGCCGCCGATGACCCGGTTCCTGGCCGAGCAGCTCTCGACCGCGCACTGGTTCGACCAGCGCCGCACCCGGTCCGAGCTGCGGTGGACGCCCGCGGTGAGCCTCGACGAGGGCTTCCGCCGTCTCGCGGCCTCCTACGCCCGGTAGCCGACTCTCGCCGTTTCTGCCGAGAATCGCCTTTGTGGGGGCGATTCTCGGCGCAAACAACGACTCTCGCCAGGCGGGAACCGGCGGCTAGGAACGGATGCCCAGGGCCGCCCGCACGATCGCCAGCGACTCCTCCGCGGGCAGGCCGAGGGCGCGCATCCGTTCGGCGTAGGCGACCGCGGCCAGCTGCGCCTGCCGGTGCGTGGCATCCCCGGTTGCGGCGATGAAGGAGCCCAGCCGGCCGCGGGTCTCGATCACCTCGTCCTGCTCCAGTTCCCGGTAGGCGCGCGCGACCGTATTCGGCGCCAGGCCGAGGTCTTCGGCGAGCCGCCGCACGGTGGGCAGCTTGTCGCCCGGCGACAGCGCGCCGGTGCGCACGCCCTCGATCACCTGCACGCGTAGCTGCTCGTACGGCGGGGTGGGCGAGTGCTGGTCGACGGTAAGTTCCATGCCGGGCATCCTTTGTCTGCGTTACGTACCAAGCTAGCGGCGCCCGACCCGGTCGCGGCGCCCGACCCGGTCGCGGCGCCCGACCCGCTAGCGGCGCCCGACCGGTCGCGAAAGCGGGTGAATCGTCGGTATGGCGCACGAAAACCGACGATTCAGCCGCACTCGCAAAACGCACTCGCGAAACGCACCCGGGAAACGTGAGCGCGAAACGCACCCGGGAAACGCACCCGGGAAACGCACCCGGGAAACGTGAGCGCGAAACGCACCCGCGAAACGGAGGCGCGGACGGATGTGTGAGCCGCGAACGGATGCGCGTGGCCGGACGGGCGCGGCGGCTCGCTAGGCTCGACACGTGACCTGGCCCCGCGACCTCCCCGCCCAGCTGGCCGGACTGGCGCCGACCCTGCTGGGCATCGCACTGCTCATCGGGATTGTCACGCTGGTGCTGCGTACGTACCGGGTGGCGCATCCGTTCGCGCCGGCGCTCGCCGTGCTTCGTGGGGCCCTGCAGCTCGCCGTGATCAGCCTGATCCTCAGCGGCATCATCTCCGACCCGTTCTGGGTCGGCGTGGGTCTGGTGGTCATGTTCACCGCGGCGGTCGGCACGGTCACCCGCCGGATCGGCGCCACCCGGCGGCACTTCGCCTGGGTGGCCGCCTCGATGGGCCTGGGTGTTCTGGTCACCCTCCTCGTGGTCTTCGGTACCGGCGCGCTCGAGTTCACGCCGCGCTACGTTCTGTCGTTCGGCGGCATCATCATCGGCAACGCCATGTCGATCGCCACGCTCTCCGGCCGGCGCTTCACCGAGGGTGTCACCGAGCACTGGGAGGAGGTGGAGGGCTGGCTGGCCCTCGGCGCCACTCCGCGCCAGTCCACCCGGGAACTGGCCCGCCGCGCGGTGTACTTCGCCCTGATCCCCTCGACGGACCAGACGAAGACCACCGGGCTGGTCACCCTGCCCGGGGCCTTCGTGGGTGCGATTTTCGGTGGCGCCTCGCCGCTCGAGGCCGGGCGATTCCAGATCGTGGTGCTCGCCGGCATCCTCTGCGCCGGATCGATCGCGGCGGTCGCCCTGATCCACCTGCTCGCGCCCGTGCAGCGCCGCCCGGTCCCGGTCCCCGGCTAGCCGAGTGGGCGCTCGTGCTCGTGGCCGTGGGCACCTCGAGCCGTGCCGCCGGCCTAGTGCAGCACCAGGAACTTGGCCAGGATCAGCACGCCGGCGACCAGCACGGTTCCCGCCGCCACGAGCACGAGCGGCCAGCCACGGATGCCGCGGAGCCGCAACCCGCCGACGGCCACCACTGCCAGCAGCACGGTGGCCGTGATCATGCCGATCAGTGTCGCGATGCCCGTGTCGAACCCGAGGGCAAGCAGGGCCAGCACGGTCAGCAGCAGCACGAACGCCGCCGAGATCATCGGGGCGCTGACGCGGAGGTGATGGCGCACGTGCGTCCAGCCGATCTCGGTGTCGCCGATCGAGTAGGCGAAGACGTGGGTGGCGAAGTACACGAGGTTGGTGATCATGACGACGATGATGATGGTGCCCGCGGAGCTCCGGCCGAGCCCGATCAGGGTGCTGGCGGCCACGAGCAGGCCGTACGCGCCCGCGCTGATGCGCTCGGCGCCGGCCGGACCGATCCTGTTGGGAGCATGACGGCTTTGAGGGGAGACCACCCCCACAGTGTGGCGGGGGTTAGGGCCGAGGGAAAGGGCCCGGCCCCGAGCGGCGCGCCTCGCGGCTCTGTGCCCCGCGTCGCAGCGCCCGCGGCTACTCGGCGGTGCGGTGGATCAGCCGGGACAACACGATCGCGCTGCGGGTGTGGTCTACGTTGGGGGCCAGGCGCACCTTCTCCAGCGCCGCCTCGAGACCGGGAATGTCCCGGGCCCGGATGTGCACGATGGCGTCGGCGCTGCCCGTGACGGTGCCGGCGTCCACGACCTCCGGCACCCCGGACAGGATGCGCAGCAGTTCCTCGGGCGCCACGGTGCCGCGGCAGAACAACTCGACGTAGGCCTCGGTGCTCATGCCGTCGATGGCCGGGTCCACCTGAATGGTGAAACCGCGGATGACGCGGTCCGCCACGAGCCGGTCGACCCGGCGTTTCACCGCCGACGCGGAGAGGCCGACGACCGAGCCGATATCGCCGTAGCCCGCCCGTGCGTTCTGGCGGAGCAGGTCGAGAATGCCACGGTCGAGGTTGTCCATGCGGAGAGTCTAGGGGGCGTCGTTGCGCTGGCGCACGCCTACACGCAGATAACCCGCGCCCGATGGCGGGAATCAGTGGTTAGCTGCGTGGTGGCCGACGGATGCCCGGGCGGGCGCCGGGCATCCGTGAATGTCTGTCATGGCGGAAAGCTGCGTCGAGGGTCGAAGGCGCGCACATTTTCGGCGCATATGGGGGTGCACATCCGATTCGCGCTGTGTAAAACTAGGAACGGCGTCTCTGCCCGGGCGTTTCGTGCCGGCAGAGCTCTCGTGAGTGACCTGGTCCGCCATCCACCCCGCCAGCCGACCTCACCCGACGAGGGCGGATGGCCGCCGAAGGAGACGCCATGTCGACCAACCTCACCGCCCCTGATCTCACCGCCCCCAACCCGGAGGAGCTGGTCTCGCCGGCGATCCCGATGCGTACGCCGGTCAAGCGCACGATTTTGATGTGCAAGCCCGATTTCTTCTCCGTCGTCTACCGCATCAACCCCTGGATGGACCCTGCCATCCCGACCGACACCGCGCTCGCCGTCGCCCAGTGGCAGACGCTCTACGACACCTACGTCGGCCTCGGCTTCGACGTGCATTTGATCGACCCCGTCGACGGCCTGCCGGACATGGTCTACGCGGCCAACGGTGGCTTCGTCATCGACAACATCGCCTACGGTGCGGCGTTCACCTATGCCGAGCGCCAGCCGGAAGGTCCGGCCTACATGGACTGGTTCGGCGCCAACGGCTTCGACGTGCGCGTGCCGGCGGAGATCAACGAGGGGGAGGGCGACTTCCTGCTCGTGGGCGACGTGATCCTCGCGGGCACCGGTTTCCGCAGCGCGTCGAACAGCCATGAAGAGGTGGCGACCATCTACAACCGTCCGGTGATCACGCTCAACCTGATCAACCCGAGCTTCTACCACCTCGACACGGCCATCGCCGTGCTCGACGGGTCGCCGGCCACGGGCAACGGCGAGATCGCCTACCTGCCGAGCGCGTTCGACGAGCCGAGCCTGGCCATCCTGCGCGAGCGCTTCCCGGACGCCATCATCGTGACCGAAGAGGACGCTGCCATCCTCGGCCTCAACTCCTATTCCGACGGCTACAACGTGGTCATCGCGGCGCGGGCGAAGGGCTTCGAGGCCCAGTTGCGCGCCCGCGGCTTCAACCCGATCGGGGTCGACCTGTCCGAGCTGCTGCTCGGTGGAGGAGGAGTGAAATGCTGCACCCTGGAACTGCGCCGATGACCGACCAGATCATCGCCCCGGTCACGGCGCCCGACCAAGCCGCGTACATCGCGCTGGAAGACGAGCACGCGGCCCACAACTACCACCCGTTGCCCGTGGTCGTCGCGTCCGGTGACGGCGCCTGGGTGACGGATGTCGACGGCAAGCGCTACCTGGACTGCCTGGCCGCGTATTCCGCGGTCAACTTCGGGCACTCCAACCCGCTCCTGCTGGACGCCGCCCGCGAGCAGCTGGGCCGCATCACGCTCACTAGCCGCGCCTTCCACAACGACCAGCTCGGCCCGTTCGTGACCGCGCTCGCCGAACTCTCCGGCAAGGACATGGTCCTGCCGATGAACACGGGCGCCGAAGCGGTCGAGTCCGGCATCAAGGTGGCCCGCGCCTGGGGCTACCGGGTCAAGGGCGTCGCCGCCGGGATGGCCAACATCATCGTGGCCGGGGAGAACTTCCACGGTCGCACCACCACGATCATCAGCTTCTCCGACGACGAATCGGCGCGCAAGGATTTCGGGCCGTTCACGCCCGGGTTCCGCACGGTTCCCTACGGGGACTCCGCTGCCCTCGAGGCCGCGATCGACGCGAACACGGTCGCGGTGCTGCTCGAGCCGATCCAGGGCGAGGCCGGCATCGTCGTGCCGCCGGCGGACTACCTGCCGGCCGTGCGCGAGATCACGACCCGCCACAAGGTGTTGTTCATCGCCGACGAGATCCAGTCCGGCCTCGGTCGCACGGGAGCGACCTTCGCCTGCGACCTGGTGGGCGTCGTTCCCGACCTCTACCTGCTCGGCAAGGCGCTCGGCGGCGGCATCGTGCCGGTCTCCGCGGTCGTCGGCAACCGGGACATCCTCGGCGTGCTCCGCCCCGGCGAGCACGGCTCGACCTTCGGCGGCAACCCGCTGGCGGCGGCCGTCGGGCTCGCCGTCGTCAAGCTGCTGGCCACCGGCGAGCAGCAGGAACGCGCCCGCGTGCTCGGCGCCCGCCTGCACGCCGGGCTGACCGGGTTGATCGGCCAGGGCGTCGTGGCCGTGCGCGGCGCCGGTCTCTGGGCCGGCATCGACATCGACCCCAAGCTGGCCTCCGGCCGGGCGGTCTGCGAGGCCCTCCTGGCGCGCGGCGTGCTCGCGAAGGACACCCACGGATTCACGATTCGACTGGCCCCGCCGATCGTGGTCTCCGAGGTCGACCTCGACTGGGCGGTCGAGCAGCTCGCCGCCGTGCTCGCGGAGCTCGCCGCAGCGTAGCCGGTCCGCCGAGTTATCCCGTTTGTGCCGAGTTGACCCGCTGAAGCGGGCCAGCTCGGCACAATTGGCGACACTCGGGCGGCTAGGACACTACAGGCCGACGGATGCCGCCACTGGCTGCGCGATGCGACCGAGGCGTGCGAGCTGCGTGACGTGGCCCGGGTCGAGCTCCTCCAGGCTGTTCACGCCGAGCAGCCGCATGGTGCGGGACACCTGCTCGGAGAGAATCTGGACGGCCCGGTCGACGCCGGCCTCGCCGCCCGCCATCAGGCCGTAGAGGTAGGCGCGGCCGATCAGGGTGAAGCGGGCGCCGAGAGCGACGGATGCCACGATGTCGGCGCCGCTCATGATGCCCGTGTCCAGGTGCACCTCGTACTCGTTGCCGACCTCGCGTACGACCTGCGGCAGCAGGTGGAACGGAATCGGGGCGCGGTCGAGCTGGCGGCCGCCGTGGTTGGAGAGGATGATGCCGTCCACGCCGAGGTCGGCGAGCGTGCGCGCATCCGACAGGCTCTGCACGCCCTTGACGACGATCTTGCCGGGCCACTGCGCCTTGATCCAGGCCAGGTCCTCGAAGGTGACGGTGGGGTCGAACATTGTGTCGAGCAGGTCGGCGACCGTGCCGCTCCAGCGGTCGAGGCTGGCGAAGGCGAGCGGTTCGGTGGTCAGGAAGTTGATCCACCACTCCGGCCTGGGCAGCGCGTTGATGACGGTTCCGGCGGTCAGGGCCGGCGGGATCGAGAAGCCGTTGCGCTTGTCGCGCAGGCGCGCGCCCGCCACGGGCACGTCCACGGTCACCAGCAGGGTGTCGTAGCCGGCCTTCGCGGCCCGGTCGACGAGCGCCATCGAGCGGTCGCGGTCCTTCCACATGTAGAGCTGGAACCAGTTGCGGCCGTGGGGGTTCGCGGCCTTGACATCCTCGATGGACGTGGTGCCCATGGTGGACAGGGAGAAGGGGATGCCGGCCCGGGCCGCCACGTGGGCGCCCGCGATCTCACCCTCGGTCTGCATCATCCGGGTGAACCCGGTCGGGGCGATGCCGAACGGCTGCGCCACGGGGGCGCCGAGCACGTCCCAGCCGGTCGAGACGGCCGACACGTCCCGCAGGATCGACGGGTTGAACTCGATGTCTTCGAAGGCCTGCCGGGCGCGGCCCAGCGAGAGCTCGGCCTCGGCGGCGCCATCGGTGTAGTCGAACGCGGCCTTCGGGGTGCGCTTCTTGGCGATGTCGCGCAGGTCGTAGATGGTCAGGGCGCTCTCGAGGCGGCGCTTTTTCGCGTTCAGCTCGGGGGTCTTGAAGTGCATCAGCGGGGCGAGGTCTTTGATCTTCGGGATGCGTCGTTGAACCATGGTCGAAGGGTCCTTTCTATCGGCCCACCGGGTGCCCGGTGGCATCCGTGTGGTCGTCGGCGTAGTTGTCGGGCAGGTGGTTGGCGAGGTGGGTTTCGGCGTAGTAGCCCGCGATGTGGGACTGCACGAGTCTGCGGGCGGCCGGGGGATCGCCGGCCTCGATGGCGTGGATGATCGCTCGGTGTTCGGCGCGCAGCCGGGTGGAGGTGTCGGGCCACGAGGCGAGGCCCGTCGCGCCCGCCCGCACATAGCCCTCGATGGCGCTGCGCAAGCCCGCCATCGTGGCGGTCACGACCTGATTGCCCGACGCGGTCGCCAGTGCCAGGTGGAACTCGGCGTCGAGGGCGAGGAACTCCGCCTCGCTCAGGGCGGGGGAGTCCATCGCGCCGAGCAGCAGCGCGGGCGTCGACAGGTCAGGGTGCAGGGCGGCGTTGGCGTCCATGGTCGCGGCGGCCCGGGCGGATGCCTCCGCCAGCTCGGTCACGACCGACGCCTCGAGCACGAGCCGGGTCTTGACCACGTCAGCGACGGGGAACCCCTGCGCCGCCACCTGCAGGCGCATCAGAGCCGACATACCGCCGCCGGGCAGAGCCACGATGATCGCTCCCGACGTGGGCCCCGATCCGGCGGAGGTACGGAGCAGCCCGAGCACCTCGAGCACCCGGATCGCCTCGCGCACGCTGGACCGTCCGACGCCCAGTTCGGCGGCGAGGGCCCGCTCGGGCGGCAGGTGGTCGCCCGGTCGCAGCCGCCCGCTGAGGAGATCCAGCTCGATGCTCTGCAACACGACTTCCCAGGCGCGACGCTCGATGCTCATGGGCTCCTCCTCGACGTTGGGGTGGGCGGGCTGATGCGGCGGCGCGCTGTGGCGCACGATGGTGTGGTCTGACCACATGCTACAGGAGATCGCCGCTCCCGCGGGATAAAGTTCTGATTCAGCCCCGGGAGGCCACCAATGACAGGCAACACCGCTCCGCTCCTGATCGACCTGCTGTTGCCGCCCGCGCCGGGTGGAAGCACGGGGCTGATGGCGGTGCTCGGCATCCCCGCCGGCACCGGGCCCTGGCCCGCCGTCGTGCTCGTGCACGAGGCCTTCGGACTCAATGATGTGATGCGGCGCCAGGTGGAACGGATGGCCGCGGCCGGCTACCTGGCCCTGATGCCGGACCTCTTCACCGAGGGTGGGGCGCGCAAATGCCTGACGCGGACGTTCCGCGCGCTGCAGGCCGGGGAGGGCCGGGCCTTCGCCGACATCGAATCCGCCCGGCGGTTCCTGATCGACCGGGACGACTGCACCGGCGCGGCCGGCGTGCTCGGATTCTGCATGGGCGGCGGATTCGCCCTGGCGGCCGCGACGCGCGGGTTCGACGCGGCATCCGTCAATTACGGCCGACTGCCGAAACAGCTCGATGACGCCCTCGCCGGCGCGTGCCCGATCGTGGGCAGCTTCGGCGCCACCGACACGTCACTCAGGGGCGCCGCCGCCACGCTCGAGGCCTCGGCGACCCGGTTGGGCATCGCGCACGATGTCAAGGAGTACCCGGGCGCCGGCCACGCCTTCCTCAACGACGCCGAGAGCGGCCCGGTGGCGCTGCGGTTCCTGCTGAAGCGCATCCTGGGGGCCGGGCCCAACCCCGTCGCAGCGGCCGACGCCTGGCAGCGGATCGAGGCCTTCTTCGGCGAGCACCTGGCCCCCGAACACTAGTTTCCGGTCGGGCTGCTGCACGGCGGTGAGCAGCATCGAGCCGCGGTAGAGCGCGGGCACCGTCCCGCGCTGGCTCGGCTCGGCTCGGCTCGGCTCAGACGAACAGCAGCACGATGCCGAGCACGCCGGATGCTGCGCCGATACCGAGCAGGATCAGTCCGGTCAGGCGCAGTGCCCTGCCCTCGACCTCCGGGGTGTGCGTACGGCACCGGGAGGGAGTGCGGAGGCTGAACCAGACCGGCACGTCGTCGCCGGGCGCGAGCCCGTGCGTCTCGTGCGTGTTCGCCGGGCACTCGTGCACCTCGCCGTCACGGTCGAACCAGCGGATGACCGTTCCGGCCCGGGAGGAGGCGATCACGCCATCCGTCAGAACCCAGCGGCCCTTCACGCCGCGGGCGACGAGGCCGGCCGCGAAGAGGGCCCCGCCCACAACCAGTCCGACCAGGGTCAGCACCTCGCTGAGGAGGGAAGCGAGCGAGTAGACGTCCACGTGGCCCCTTCTCGGTCGTCGCAACTGTACGGGCAAAATCGTACCGTGCCGCCGGGCCGGTCGCCGCGACCCGGCCGATGTCCCCAGGTTTGGGGGCGCGCGGTAAGGTCAATCAATGACCTCGGTTGTTGAACAAGCCCCCACCCGTGACGACCGAAGCTTCCTCGGCCAGCCTCGCTCCCTCGCCAACGTGTTCGGCGTCGAGATGTGGGAGCGCTTCTCCTTCTACGGGATGCAGGGCATCCTGCTGCTCTATTTGTACTACTCCGCGGCCGACGGCGGCCTCGGGATCCCGCAGTCCACCGCGGCCGGCATCGTGGGTGCCTATGGTGGCGGCGTCTACCTGTCGACCATCCTGGGGGCCTGGGTGGCCGACCGCCTGCTGGGCTCGGAGCGGGTGCTGTTCTACAGTGCGATCGTCATCGCGGTGGGGCACCTGGCGCTCGCGCTCCTGCCGGGCCTCGGCGGGGTGGCGACCGGCCTCATCCTGATCGCGCTGGGCAGCGGCGGTCTCAAGGCCAACGCGACCAGTGTCGTGGGCGCGCTCTACGCCAAGGACGACCCGCGGCTCGACGCGGGCTTCTCCCTGTTCTACCTCGGCATCAACCTGGGCGCCTTCTTCGGCCCGGTCCTGACCGGCGTGCTGCAGACCACCCTCGGCTTCCACTACGGCTTCGGGCTCGCCGCCGTGGGCATGGCGATCGGCCTGGTGCAGTATTCCTTCGGCCGCAAGCGCCTGCCGGCCATCGTGCACGAGGTGCCGAACCCGCTGCCGGCCTCCCGCTACGCCGGTTACCTCTGGGGTGCGATCGCGGCGGTCGCCGTAATCGTGGTGCTGGTGCTGCTCGGGGTGATCACGGCATCCCGCCTGGTCACGATCGTGATCGCACTGACCCTGATCGCCACGGTCTCCTACTTCGTGGTCATCCTGCGCAACCGCCAGATCACCGCCCGCGAGCGAAAGCGCGTCTACGCGTTCATGCCCCTGTTCGTGGCCAGCGCCGCGTTCTGGTCCCTTTCGCAGCAGCAGTTCACGGTGGTCACGATCTACGCCGACGAGCGGCTCAACCGGGACGTGTTCGGCTGGGAGCTGCCGGTGTCGTGGGTGCAGTCGTTCAACCCGGTCTTCATCATCCTGCTGTCCGGCGTCTTTGCCGCGCTGTGGACCCGCTGGGGTTCGCGCCAGCCGTCCACCCCGGTGAAGTTCGCGCTCGGCACCGCGCTGATGGGGGCCGCGTTCCTCATGTTCCTCCCATTCGTCGACGGCGGCGCGAACTCGACGCCGCTGGCCGCGATGATCGCGATCCTCTTCGTGCTCACGGTGGCGGAGCTGATGATCGGGCCCGTCGGCCTGGCCGTCACCACGAGGCTGGCCCCGGAACCCTTCAAGACCCAGATGGTCGCGCTGTTCTTCCTGTCGATCGCGCTGGGCAGCGCGATGTCCGGCTGGCTCGCCGAGTGGTACACGTCGGTACCGGAGACGGTGTACTTCAGCGTGATCGGCGGAGTCGCGATCGTGCTCGGCGTGCTGCTCGCACTCATCGCGCGCCCGATCCTGCGGCTGATGGACGGCGTGCGCTGATCGCATCCGTCGACCGGCAGCTGTGGTCCGGCGGCTGTGGTCCGGCAGCTGTGGACTGACGGCTTTGAGGGGTAAGCGGATGGTGCCCCCCCCCGCCCACCCCCCAGAGCTGTCGCCTCGCCGGGCGGCTGGTCAGCGCCGAGCCGGTCGAGCTCGTCTTGGAACTAATTCGACGGAGATTTTGGGTCGAACACCCGTTTTAGAGCCCAAACGCGGCCTCTAGAGCACAATCTCCGTCGAATTCGTTAGGGGCAGGGTGCCAGTGCCGGTTCCGGTTCCAGTGCCAGTGCCAGTGCCGGCCTCGGTCATCCGCTAGCTAGCGCGTCGCCGTGGCCTCGACGATCGCAATCTCACGGGTGGCGGTCTCGGCATCGCGGCCGTCGCCGTCGTGGTGCACCCGGACCCGGGGGGACACACCCCGGCGGAACCGCACCCGAAGGCTGCGGTAGCGCACCATCCAGAAGAGCACGGCGCCGGCCGCGAGGATGCCCGAGAGCGCGGCCACGCCGAGCGCCCACCGTGGTCCGAACTGGTCGGCCACCCAGCCCACCAGAGGTGCCCCGAGAGGCGTGCCCCCGGCGAAGATCGCCATGTAGAGGGCCATCACGCGGCCCCGCATCGCCGGCCGGGTCGCGGTCTGCACATAGGCGTTCGCGGTGGTCATCAGAGTCAGCGAGGACAGGCCGACGAAGATCAGGGAGACCGCGAAGGTCAGGTAGTTGGGCATCACCGCGGCGAGGGCGCAGGACAGGCCGAATGCGAAGGATCCGGCGACGACCAGGCGCAGTCGCGGCCGCCCGCGACGGGCGGCCATCAGCGCGCCGGCAACGGAGCCGACGGCCATGATCGAACTGAGCAGCCCGAACTCGCTGGCACCCATGCCGAACTCGACCGTGGCCATCGTGGCCGTGAAGATCGCGAAGTTGAAACCGAAGGTGCCCACCAGGAAGACGGTGATCAGCACCACGATGATGTCCGGTCGGCGGGACACGTACCGGAACCCGGCCATCAGCTGCCCCCGCTCACGGGAGGCCCGCGGCTGCGGGCGCAGCGCCGCGGTGCGGAGCAGGGTCATCGCGAGCACCGTGGCCGCGAAAGTCGCCGCGTTGATCATGAAGACCCAGCCGGCGCCGACCGCGACCGTGAGCACTCCCGCTGCGGCCGGTCCGATCAGCCGGGCGCCGTTGAACGACGCGGAGTTGAGCGCCACGGCGTTCGGCAGATCGTTGTCGGAGACCAGCTCGGACACGAAGGTCTGGCGGGCGGGGGCGTCGATCGCCGCGACGATCCCGAGGCCCAGGGCGAAGAGGTAGACGTGCCAGAGCTCCGCGACGCCGGTGACGGTGATCACGCCCAGGCCGAGGGCGAGCAGGCCCATCAGGGTCTGCGTCAGGATGAGCAGCCTGCGCCGGTCGAACCGGTCGGCGATGAGGCCCGACCAGGGCATCAGCACGAGCTGCGGACCGAACTGGAGGGCCATCACGATGCCCACCGCCGTGGCGTTGTAGTCGGTCAGCTCGGTCAGCACGATCCAGTCCTGGGCGGTGCGCTGCATCCAGGTTCCGATGTTCGACACCAAGGCGCCCGCGAACCAGATTCGATAGTTCGGGACGCTCAGGGAGCGAAACATGTTGTTCAACTGTTGGCGAGTTCCTTCATGATGTCGACGGCTTCGGTGAGCACCCGGCGCTGGTCGGGGGTCAGCTTGACGATGCGCTGGGCGAGCCAGGCATCCCGGCGCTTGCGGGTCTCCCGCATCAGGGTGCGCCCCTGGTCGGTCACCGTGAGCACCACCTTGCGACCGTCATCGACCGAGCCGGCCCGGTTCACGAGGCCTGCCTCGACCAGCGCGTTGACCGTACGATTCATCGAGGGCGGTGTGACCCGTTCCCGTTCGCTGAGCTCGCGCAGGGTGAACGGTCCGTGGAAGTACAGGGTGCCCAGGGCCGAGAACTGGCTGGAGCTCAGCTCATTGTCGGCCTTCTCCTGTCGCAGCCGGCGGGCCAGACGACCGTTGGCCAACCGAAAATCGTGACTCAACTCGGCGACCGTCGCGCGTCGACCGACTGAGACCACCGGCACAGGCACAAGTGAAGACGATACGGATTCCATAGCTACCCACCCTAACCACTTAGCTTTGCTAAGTATTCCCTGCTCGCAGCCTAGTTCAGGTTGACGGGCAAACGCCGGGAATCCGGAGACGAGCGGGGCGAGTCCTGCCAGACTGAGTTCGTGCCTACCTACACGGATGACTTCGGCGTCTTGATCACGTATTTCACCTGGGTCGTCGATCGCCCTCGGGCCATCGTGCAACTCGCCCACGGGGTCGGTGAGCATGCACAGCGCTACGCGGAACTCGCCGCCCGGCTGAACACGGCCGGCTACACGGTCTACGCCGACGACCACCGCGGCCACGGCCAGACCGGGGTGCACCAGTACGACGGCGACCTCTCCCGCCTCGGCCGCCTCGGCCCGGGCGGACTGCGCGCGGCCGTGGCCGGCGTGCGCCAGCTGAGCGGGATCATCCGCACCGATCACCCTGACACTCCGCTAGTGCTGCTCGGCCACAGCTGGGGGTCGTTCATGGTGCAGATGATCGTCAACGAGCATGCCGCCGACTACGACGCGGTCGTGCTCAGCGGCACGGCCTACCGGATGCCCGGCTTCCTCGACGGCGGTGACCTCAACCGCCGGCACAAGCACCTGGGCGACACCGGGATGGAGTGGCTCAGCCGCGATCCGGAGGTGGCTCGCGCGTTCATCGCCGACCCGCTCACGACCACGACCCCGCTGGCGAAGCTGTTCGGGCTGAGAGAGGCGGCGCGCCTCTTCGGTCGGCCGAGCCGCGGCCTGCCGTCGGGCCTGCCGCTGCTGATCCTGGTCGGCGGTGACGACATCGTGGGCGGGGAACGCAGCGCTCGCATGCTGGTTCGGGACTATTCCGGGCGGTCGGGGCTCAAGGACATCCGGGTCATCGTCTACCCCGGCGCCCGGCACGAGGTGTTCAACGAGACAAACCGCGAGGACGTCTTCGACGACCTGATCGGGTGGCTGGGCAAGCGATTCTCCGTGCGCGCCGATTAGGCTGGCGTCATGCACGGTGAATATAAGGTTCCAGGCGGAAAGCTCGTCGTCGTCGATCTCGAGGTCGTCGACAACACGATCGTCGACTTCCGGCTGGCCGGTGATTTCTTCCTCGAGCCCGACAGCGCGCTCGGCGATATCAACGCTGCCGTGAACGGTCTGGCCGCCGACAGCGACGCGCTCAGTATCGCTGCCGCCGTGCGCGCCGCGCTCCCGGCCCAAGCCACGCTGCTCGGGTTCTCGCCCGAATCGGTGGCGGTGGCCATCCGTCGCTCGCTCGCCCAGGCCAGCGGCTGGCGCGACTATGAGTGGCAGCTGATCCACACCAAGGCCGTCGCCCCCGTCATGCAGATGGCGCTCGACGAGGTGCTCGCGATCGAGGTCGGCGAGGGGCGCCGCAGCCCCACCCTGCGGATCTGGGAATGGACCGAGCCGGCCGTCGTCATCGGCAGCTTCCAGTCCCTCAAGAACGAGGTCGACCCGGTGCAAGCGGAGAGGCACGGCTTCAGCGTCGTTCGCCGGATCAGCGGCGGCGGCGCCATGTTCATGGAGGCCGGCTCGGTCATCACCTATTCGATCTACGCGCCGACCGACCTCGTGCAGGGCATGACCTTCGCCGACTCCTATGCGTTCCTCGACGAATGGGTGCTCACGGCGCTCAAGTCGCTCGGCATCGACGCGTACTACCAGCCGCTGAACGACATCACGAGCCCCAAGGGCAAGATCGGCGGGGCCGCGCAGAAGCGCCTCGGCAGCGGCGCCGTGCTGCACCACGTCACCATGAGCTACGACATGGACGGCGAGAAGATGGTGCAGGTCCTCCGCATCGGCCGCGAGAAGCTCAGCGACAAGGGCATCACGAGCGCCGCGAAGCGGGTGGACCCGCTGCGCAGCCAGACCGGCCTCAGCCGGGATGCGATCATCGACCGCATGAAGGCGACCTTCACCGGTCTCTACGGCGCCGTCTCCGGCGAGATCACCGAAGCGGAATACGCCCGGGCGACCGAGCTGGTGGAGACCAAGTTCGGCACCGAGGAATGGATCGGCCGGGTTCCCTAGGCCGGTTGCCCGCGCCGCGGGGCTACCGCCCGCGGGTGAGCAGGTCCTGGTACTCGGCGTGCAGGTCGATCCAACGCACGACGTAGGGGCACACGGGCACGACCGTCAGCGTGGTACCGGTGCGCACGTCGTCGAGCGCCTGTTCGACGAGGATGCCCGCCAGCCCTTCACCGCGGTGCGTCGGGTCCACCTCGACGTGGGTGAACAGCACGTCCTGCCCGGCGATCTCGTAGTCGGCGAAGCCCACGGTGGCGCCGGCGAGTTCCAGCGTGTAGCGGGAGAGGGCCGGTTCGTGGCGGAACACGACCGAGGTGGATTCCCCATTCGATTCTGGCGCCGCTGTCTCGGTCGTTTCCGGGGATGCTTCGTCTGGTGTCATCCCCTCAGCGTAGGCTGCCTGACACAATGAAGGAATGTCGATCGCGTGGTCTCCCTCCTCCGCCAGCCGTGTCGTCCACGCCAACAACCTCGAGGTTCTGCCGCACCTGCCCGACGCGTCCTTCACGCTGATCTACCTGGACCCGCCCTTCAACACGGGGCGCAAGCAGAACCGGCAGACCACGACGTCGGTGCGCGCGCCGGTGAGCCCAGCATCCGTCGCCCTGGGCGCTGCCGCGGCGGGCACCATCACTGGCTTCAAGGGCCAGCGCTACGAGCGGATCAAGGGTGAGCTGCTCGGCTACGACGACCAGTTCGAGGACTACTGGGCCTTCCTCGAACCGCGCCTGATCGAGGCCTGGCGCCTGCTGGCCGACGACGGCACCCTCTACCTGCACCTCGACTACCGCGAGGCGCACTATGCCAAGGTGCTGCTCGACGCCCTGTTCGGCCGGGACTGCTTCCTGAACGAGCTGATCTGGGCCTACGACTACGGTGCCAAGTCGAAGAACCGCTGGCCGACCAAGCACGACACGATCCTGGTCTATGTGAAGAATCCGGCGCGGTACTACTTCGACTCGACCACGGTCGATCGCGAGCCCTATATGGCGCCCGGGCTGGTCACCCCCGAGAAGGTCGCCAAGGGCAAGCTGCCGACGGATGTCTGGTGGCACACG
Organism: Cryobacterium sp. TMT3-29-2; assembly: GCF_004564305.1. NCBI lineage: Bacteria > Bacillati > Actinomycetota > Actinomycetes > Micrococcales > Microbacteriaceae > Cryobacterium > Cryobacterium sp. TMT3-29-2. Next base: position 23,814 of record NZ_SOGK01000039.1, on the reverse strand, counting down.
ATCGTGTCGCCCACCGGCAAGGAGAAGACCGGGTATCCCACCCAGAAGCCCGTCGGCATCCTGCGCCGCATGATCCAGGCGTCCAGCCGCGAGGGGGACTGGGTGCTCGACTTCTTCGCCGGCAGCGGCACGACCGGCGCGGTCGCCGCGGCCCTCGGCCGCCGGTTCGTCCTGGTAGACCAGAACCCCGAGTCAATCCAGGTGATGCGCACGCGCTTCGCGCTGCTGCCCGAGGTGGAGTTCCTGCCCGAGCTCGAACAGGCACGGTCCCCGCTGCCCGATTTCGCCTCCGACGGGGCCGAGGCAAGACTGGGAGCATGAGACTCCGCATTTTCACCGAACCGCAGCAGGGTGCCTCCTACGACGACATCCTCGCCGTGGCGCAGGCCACGGAGACGCTCGGCTTCGACGCTTTCTTCCGCTCCGACCACTACCTCGCGATGGGCGATACGGCGCCCGGGCTGCCCGGGCCGACGGATGCCTGGACCACCCTGGCGGGCCTCGCCCGGGAGACCCGGCGCATCCGTCTGGGCACCCTGGTGTCATCGGTGACCTACCGGCCGCCGGGGATCCTCGCGATCCAGGTGGCGCAGGTCGACCAGATGTCGGGCGGGCGGGTCGAGCTCGGGCTCGGCACCGGCTGGTTCGAGCAGGAACACCTGGCCTACGGCATCCCGTTCCCGGTCAAGCGGTTCGGAATGCTCGAGGAGCAGCTGGAAATCGTCACCGGGCTCTGGGAGACCCCGGTCGGTGAACGCTACAGTTTCGCCGGCGACCACTACACGCTCGTCGACTCGCCCGCCCTGCCCAAGCCCGTGCAGGCCCGCATTCCGGTGATCGTCGGCGGCGGCGGCGCCAAGCGCACCCCGGCCATGGCGGCCCGCTTCGCCACCGAGTTCAACCTTCCGTTCCCCGACTTCACGGACGTCCCGGCCAAGTTCGCCGGCGTGCGCGCGGCCTGCGCGGCCATCGGCCGCGATCCCCGTGAGCTGGTCTACTCGGCCGCGCTGATCGCCGTCGCGGGCGCGGATGAGACCGACTTCGCCCGCCGGGCCACGGCCGTCGGCCGGGAACCCGCCGAGCTGCGGGCGCACGGCGTGGCCGGAACCGCATCCGAGGTCGTGGACCGCCTCGGCGCCCTCGCCGACGACGGCGTCGAGTGTGTCTACCTGCAGATCATGGACCTGACCGACCTCGACCACCTGGACTTCATCGCCCGCGAGGTCATGCCCCAGCTGTCTTGACCGTCCCGCCCGTCCCGCCGGCGCGCCCCGCGCTCAGCGGTAAAGTGCCCGTTCCGGTCGAGAGTGACCGCTGTGCCGGTCACTCTCGACCGGAACGGGCACACTCACGGGACGGTTAGGCCGACTCGCGCAGCACCAGGCGGGTCGGCATGAGGGTGCGATGCGGCATGCTCTCGTCTCCGGCGAGCCGGCGCAGCAGGATGTCCGCCATCGCGTAGCCCATCTCCTCGGAGGGCTGGCTCACGGTGGTCAGCGGCACCGGGCCGCTCGTCGCGGCCGGGCTGTCGTCGAACCCGACGATGGCCACGTCCCCGGGCACCGAGCGGCCGAACTCTCGCAGCACGTCGACCGCCCCGGTGGCCATCAGGTCGCTCGCCACGAACAGGCCGTCGACGTCGGGGCACCGCTCCAGCAACCGGCGGGTGGCTGCCGCACCGCCGGCGGCCGTGAAGTCGGCGAGCTCGACGGCATCCGCGGGCAAACCGGCCCGCTCGAGCGTGCGCTCGAACCCGGTGAGGCGGTCGATGCCGGCCGGCATGTCCACCGCGCCGGAGATCGAGCCGATGCGGCGGCGGCCGATGTCGATCAGGCGCTGGGTTCCCGTGGCGGCGCCCGCCATGTTGTCCACGTCGACGAAGAAGGCATCGAGGTTGTCGGCGTTCGACGGTCGGCCACCGAAGACCACCGGCATGGTCGTCTCAAGCTCGGCCACGAAGTCGTCACCGGTGTGGTGCGAGATGATCAGCGCGCCGTCGACGTTGCCCGAGCGCAGGTAGCGCAAGGTCTTGTGCCGCGGGTCGCTCGAGGCGACAAGCAGGTTGAGCGTGTAGTCGCTCTGGTCGAGGCGTCGGGTGATGCCCTGCACGACCGCGGCGAAGTAGGGGTCACCGAAGAACCGTGTCATGTCCTCGGGCACGACCAGGGCCACGGCCTCGGTCTGCCGGCTCGCCAGCGAGCGAGCCGCCCGGTTCGGCACGTAGTTGAGCTGGTTGATGGCCTTGGTCACCGAGGCGACGATCTCCGGGCTGACCTTGGGGGACCCGTTCACGACCCGGCTCACAGTGGCCCGGGAGACCCCGGCCACCTCGGCCACCATTTCCAGGGTGGGTGGCGAAGGACGGCCCTGGCGCACACTGGTTGTCATGACAGCAGTCTAATTAGTGCGCGTCGCCCGCGGTTCCCGTTCAGGAGAGGGCGCGGTTGCGGATGATCTCGGCATAGGCTCGACCGCTGTCCTTGACGGTGCGCTCCTGGGTGGCGTAGTCGACCCGAACGATGCCGAAGCGCTTCTCGTAGCCCCAGGCCCACTCGTAGTTGTCCATGAGGGACCAGTAGAAGTACCCCTTGACATCGACGCCCTCATCGATCGCGTCCAGGATGGCGCCCAGATGGTCGGTGAGGAATTCGGTGCGCCGGGCATCCGGAACGCTTCCGTCTGCGGCGACGACGTCGTCGAACGCCGCGCCGTTCTCGGTGACGTAGAGGCTCGTGTCGGTCGGGGCGGCGTAGTCGGTGTTCACGCGAACGAGAAGCTCGCGCAGTCCGTCGGGCTGCACCTCCCACTCCATCGCGGTCAGCGGCAGCCCCTGCGGGTGGTCGTAGACGCCGTCGGCCGCTGGGAACGGCGACCGGGTGGGGCGGTCGGTCGGGGCCTGGGCGAGCAACGGATGCTCGGCCGGGCGATCACTGACCAGGTCGCCGTGGTAATAGTTCACGCCGAGGGTGTCGATCGGCTGGTTGATCTGGGCCAGGTCTCCGTCGTGGATGAAATCGGTCAGTCCGTACGGGGCGACGTCCTGGAGCACGTCCTCCGGGTAGGAGCCGCGGAAGATCGGGTCGAGGAAGATCCGATTGAACTGCCCGTCGATGCGGCGGGCGGCGTCCACGTCGCCGGCACGCGTCGGATCGACCGGCTTGGCGACGGTGAGGTTGAGCGTGATGCCGAGCTCGAGCTTCGGGTCCCGTTCGCGGAGCGCCTCCACGGCGAGGCCGTGGCCCAGGAGCAGGTGGTGCGCGGCGGCCAGGCCGTCCCGGGGGCTCTGCCGTCCGGGGGCGTGGGCGCCGCCGGTGTAGCTGAGGAAGGATGAGCACCACGGCTCGTTGAGAGTGGTCCACACCCCGACGCGGTCGCCGAGGGCGTCGTGCACGGTGAGGGCGTAGTCCCGGAAGCGTGCGGCGGTGTCGCGGTTGGACCAGCCGCCCTTCTCCTCGAGGGCCTGCGGCAGATCCCAGTGGTAGAGGGTCAGCCACGGCTTGATGCCGGCGCCGAGGAGCTCGTCGACCAGGCGGGAGTAGAAGTCCACACCCTTCGGGTTGACCGGCCCGCCGTCGGGACGTACCCGGGCCCAGGACGTGGAGAAGCGGTAGGTCTGCAGCCCCAGGTCCTTCATCAGGGCGACGTCGCCCTGATAGCGGTGGTAGTGGTCGCAGGCGACGTCGCCGTTGTCGGCCTTGAGGACGGCACCCGGCACGCGGCTGAACGTGTCCCAGATGGAATCCGTGCGCCCGTCCTCATGGGCGGCGCCCTCGATCTGGTAGGCAGCCGTCGCCGCCCCGAAGAGGAATTCCGGCGGGAAAGGGCGTTCGTGTGTGGTCATACCCATATTCTCGGTGATCTTTTCGAATGTGCCGACCGAGGTCATCCCTTGACCGCGCCCTGCATGATACCGGCGACCAGTTGCTTGCCCAGGAAGATGAACACCAGGATCAGCGGGATGATCGAGAGAACGACGCCGGCGAGCACGAGCGAGTAGTCGACGTAGAACGCGGCCTGCAGTTGCTGCAGTGCAACCGGGAGGGTCGGGTTGCCCGGGCCGAGCACGATGAACGGCCAGAAGAAGTTGGTCCAAGTGCCGATGAACGTGAACAGGGCGAGCATCGCGGCGGCCGGCCTGGCGGCCGGGAGACCGATGTGCCAGAAGCTGCGGATCATCGACGCCCCGTCCATCCGCACCGCCTCGATCAGCTCATCGGGAAGAGCGTCTCGCAGGTACTGGGTCATCCAGAACACGCCGAATGCGGTGACCATGGCGGGCGCGATGACTGCCCAGAGGCTGCCGGTCCAGCCGAGCCTCGACATGACGATGAACAGCGGCACGATGCCGAGCTGGGTCGGCACGGCCATGGTCGCGATCACGAAGATGAGCAGGCCTTCCCGTCCCCGGAACTTCAGCTTGGCGAAGGCGTAGCCGGCGAGCGTAGAGAACATCACGACACTGAGCGACACCACGGACGACACGATGATGCTGTTGCCGAGGGCCGTCCAGAACGGGATGCTGTCGATAACGGTGGCCGCGTTGGCGATGAAATTCCCGCCGGGAATCCACATCATGCCGTTCTGGTTCAGTGCGGAGGCATCCTGGCTGCCGATCAGGAACGACCACCAGATCGGGAAGGCCGATCCGAGGAGAACCGCGATCAGGATCCCGTAGACCCAGAGGGACGGCCGACGGTCGTGGCCGCCGATGATGGTCTTGCTCATGAGATGCCTTTCGGGCGGACGCGCAGCTTGCGGTCGGCGGTGCCCGCGATACGCCGGGTGATGAGGAAGTTGATCACGGCGATGAGGATGATGATCAGGAAGAGCAGCCAGGCCACTGCGGACGCCCTGCCGAAGTTGCGCTGGCCCCAGCCGAGTTCGTAGATGTACAGGGTGAGCGTCTGCCACTGACGGCTGGCCCCGCCCTGGCCGACGTTGTCGAACATGCGCGCCTCATCGAAGATCTGCAGCCCGCCGATCGTCGAGGTCAGGATGACGAAGATGACGATCGGTCGCAGCAGTGGCAGCGTGATCGACCGGAAGGTGCGCCAGCGGTTGGCGCCGTCGATGATGGCGGCCTCGTAGTAGTCCCGGGGGACGGCCTGCATGGCGGCCAGGAAGATGAGGGCGTTGTAACCGGTCCAGCGGAAGTTCACCATCGTGGCGATGGCGAGGTGGCTGGGGATCACGTCGACGTGCCAACGCACTGGCTCGAGGCCCAAGCCCATGATCGCGCTGTTGATCAGGCCGTATTTGTCGCCGAAGAGGTCGTTGAAGATGAGCGCGACTGCGACCGGGGCAACGACGTAGGGAAGGAGCACGCCCATGCGCCAGAAGGTCTTGCCGCGCAGGTTGAAGTCGAGCACGGCTGCGATGCCGAGCGCGACGATGATCTGCGGGATGCTCGAGAGCAGGAAGATGCTGAACGTGTTGCGCAGGGAGTTCCAGAAGTACCCCTGGGTCAGCACCGTGACGAAGTTCTCCAGGCCGACGAAGTCGCCCTGGCCACCGATCAGGTTCCAGTCGTGCACCGACACCCACGCCGTGTACAGCAGCGGGAAGAGGCCCATGACGGCGAAGACGAGGAAGAAGGGGGAGATGTAGAGGTAGGGCGAGAAACGCACATCCCAGCGGCTCAGTTTGTGGCTGAGGGCGATGCGGCGGATGCTGCGGGCATTCACCTCGACGGCGGCGGCGGTAGTCATGAACAGTCCTTCGGTGGTTGAGCGTGTCCGGTGGTCGAGCTGGTCGAGACCCGGTGGTCGAGCATGTCAAGACCGGGGGCCGGTCGAGAGCAGATGGTCTCGACCGGCCCGGCCTCCGGGGTGGTGCTGGTTAGCCGAGCGCCTCGACGTCGGTGACCCACTGAGCCCACGACTCGTCGGGCGTCATCGTGCCGTCTTCGACGCGGGTGAGCGCCTGCTGCATGGCGTCGTTGATCGCGAAGTAGAACTCGCCCTTGAACGGGGTCACGTCGACTGCAGCGGCACGGTTGGCGAGGATCTCACCGGTCGGCGCGTTGTTGAAGAACTCGTTCGTGGCACCGAGGAGCTCGTCGCTCTCGAGGGCTTCAAGCTGGCTCGGGAAGGTGCCCTTGGACGCGAACGCCTTGAGCTGCTGCTCCGGGGCGGTCAGCCAGGAAGCGAGCTTCTGCGCTTCGGCCTGGTTCTTGGACTGCTCGGGAACGGTCAGGTACGAGCCGCCCCAGTTGCCGCCGCCGCCGGGGAATGTGTCGGCGATGTCCCAGCCGGCGACGCCCTCGGCGTTGCCGGAGATGACGCCCAGCATCCAGCCCGGGCAGAGCATGGTGGCGAAGCCGTCGTTCTGGAAGCTGGCTGTCCAGTCGTCGCTCCACTGTCCGAGGTGCGCGGACAGCGTGGTGCTGGCCTCGAGCACGCTCGTGTAGGCCTCCTTCACCTCCGGGTTCTCGGTGGCGATGATGGTGCCGTCTTCTTCTTCATAGGCGTTGGGGATCTGGTTGACGACGCCCTGCCAGGTGGCTCCGGCCGAGTCGAACCACGGCACGTTAGTGCCTCCAGCAGCGAACTTCTCGCCGGCTGCGTAGTAGCTTTCCCAACTGGTGCCGAGGAGTGCGGCGACCTCGGCGCGATCGGTCGGCAGCCCGGCGGCGGCGAACAGGTCGGAGCGGTAGCAGACGGCTTCCGGGCCGATGTCGGTGCCATACGCGATCAGACGGCCGTCGGCATCCGTCGCGGCTTCGGTCTTCCAGTCGAGCCAGCGCTCGTCGACGTCGTCGGACGCGAGGTCGACGAACTGGTCGGAGTACTGCAGCAGTTCGGGCAGCCAGTCGACCTCGATCGCTTCGACGTCGCTCAGGCCGCTGCCTGCCGCGAGACGGGTGGTGAGGTTGTCGCGGGCCTCGTTGGAGGTGGCGGCCTTCTTGTGCGTGATGGTGACATTCGGGTTGGCCTTCTCATACTCGGCGAACAGGTCGTCGTAACCGAATTCATTGAACGTCGCGACGGTCAGTTTGACGTTGTCGCCGGTGGACTGCTCGGTGCCGGTGCCGGCTGAACAGCCGGACATCACCAGTGCGAATGATGCTGCTCCGGCGACTGTTACTGCAAGTGTGCTGCGCGGGAAACGCTTCACGGTCACTCCCTTGTGTGCGTGCTGATAGGTGGATGTGAGTCCGCTCTCACCGGTGCTGTGAGAGCGCTCTCACGTGTTGCTGCTTACGCTAGTGGGCGCATCGGTGCTTTGTCAAGAGAGCGCTCTCACCCCGGTATCGTGACCGTGAGGGAGCGCACCCGGCCGTCGCGGCGGAAGACGCTCGCGCTCACCTCGGCGCCGAGCGCGCCTCCCGGACCGGTCACCTCGGTGCCGTCGGAGAGGTGCGCGACCACCTCCAGCGGGCCGCCCCGGCGGAACACGACCGGGACCTGGCAGAACGTGAAAGCGAGCGCGCCCGCGGGCAGCTCAATGCTCTGCTGCTCACCGGTGACGTTCCGGTAGGCGAACGTGCCGGGGGTCGTGGTCCACTCGCCGGCCCGTAGCAGGGTGGGCCGCACACGGATGCGACCGTCCTCCACCCGCAGGCCGAGCTCGCCCAGGCGGGTGAGCACCTCCTCCTTCACCTGTCCGGTCATGCCCGGCTGCCGGGCACCGTGGCCGGCGGGCGTGTGCGAGTAGGGGTCGGTGGGGAACGCGCCGTAAGTCAGTGGATCCTTGCAGTAGCCGATGCCGGCCCGCACGTCCTCGTACGCCGCCATCAGGCCCTGGATCGCGGACGCATCCGCCCGGTCGGCGACGGCCCGTTCGAGGGTCTCCTGCACCGCGAGCAGCAGCTTCGAGACCATGTGCCAGTAGATGCTGCCGAGGCCCTCGTAGGCGAAGAACGAGCCGGAGCGCCCGGTGAACTCCGCATGCGTGAAGACCTCCTCGAAGATGGCGAGGAGTTCCTCCCGGTCCTGTTCCACGGCGTCCCCAAACGCCGGGTCGGCACTGATCCGGTCGAGCGCCTCCGACACGCCCCGGGCATTGCGGATGTGGGCTGCGAAGTGCAGGTCGCCCTGGACGTCCCGCACGACGACGCTGCGGTCGCCGGCCGCGGCGAGCCGCAGGGCGAGGGGGCAGTCGGCGGCCCGCGCGGCGCTGAAGGTATTGCGGTCGAGGAAGGACGAAAGGTCCTTGTCGGGATAGAGGATGTAGCTGTGCTGATCGGCGCGGTACAGCCGGCTCGTGCGCAGGGCGCCGAGCAGATCCAGGGATTCCTCCGGGCCGAGCAGTCCGGAGGAGAGGATGGCGACCTGGCCCTCGAGCATCTCCGCGAGCCGCCGCACGTCGGCTGTCCCGGCCCCGAGTTCTATCACGTTGTACGAGTGCACGAGCCCGTCGTCCCGCCGGTTGGCCTGTAGTGCACCCTCGACGAAGCGCCGAGCCAGATCGAGCAGTTCGGCGACGTCTCCCGCGGCGACCGTCGTCCGGTCTCCGCCGAACCCGGCGTAGACCTGCTCACGGTAGGCGGTCCCGGCCTCGCCCAGACCGTCCATCACGGCCCGGCGGCGAGTGGAGTCGAAGCCGTCGGCCACGGCATCCGCATGCTCGAAAAGCACGTTGTGCACGGCGGTGAGCAGTCCGGCGAGCTCGCTCGAGAGCTCGACGTCGACCGTCAGGAGGTCCCGCACGAAGACGAGGTAGCGGCGCAGGTAGGCGAGGGTGACCACCGACAGTCCGCGGCCGACAAGGGCGTTGTTGGCGTCGTTCCATTCCGGGCGCTGGGTTGTCATCCAGATACCGCCGTCCGGCACCAGGTTGACGAGTTTGGCGAGCAGGAGCAGCAGGACCTTCTCGGCCAGCGTCACCCGCACGAGTTCGCCGTCGGCGCCGTGCACCAGCCGGCCGTCGGAGCCCTCTGCGGCGACCCGCCGGGTGATCGTGCGCTGTCGCTCGTCGTCGAAGGTGATGGTGTTGTACGGGTCCGTGAGGATGTCCGCATAGGCGGCGATCCGGTACGGCACGTCGGCGTGGGTGAAGGCCGCCCGGTTGATCAGCGCGTCGAGGCGCCCCGGGTGGAAACGGTGGGAGGTCTCGAGCAGCTTGAGCAGGTAGATGATCTGGTGGTCGCTCCAGTAGCCGATGTTGGCCCACGGGTCTTCGGGCTCGGGGACCTCCCAGTCGATGCCCTCGCGGGAGATCCGGTAGGGGTTGTAGCCGTCGGCGGTCGTGGCGTCGAGGAAGATCGTGACCATCGACTCCACATATTCGGGGAACGACCAGGCCAGCGCCTCCCAGTTCTGGAAGATGTCCCGCCAGTTGCCCTGGTACTCCAGTCGACGGATGCCCCTCTCGTCCTTCAGCACGATCCGGAACTGGTTCCACGGTCGGCTCGGGTCACCGTGCCGGCGGCTGAACGTGAGCGGCAGGTACTCCGTGGCGAGGCGCCACAGGTCGGTATCGCCGTGCGCCTCGGCGATGGCGATGAGTTCGTCGGCGCGCAGTCGCTCCGGTAGCGACTCCAGCACCGCGGCGCAGCGCCGGGCGGTCGCCTGGCTCCGCTGCAGGATGAACGCCCGCACATCACTCGACTCCACCGTGTAGCCCTCGGCGGGGACGCCGCCGCGCATCGTGTTGTAGAGCACATTGGCGGTGTGGTGGATGGTGGCGAGTTCGTCGCCCGTGTGCTGGGCGACGTCGGTGGCTCCGAGGATCGTCTCCAGGTCGGACCGGGTGGCCGCGATGTCGGCCGCCAGGTCCTCGGCGAGTGCGAGCGGGTCGCGCAGCGTCGCGCGCAGGGCGACGACGTCCGCCGCATCCTGGTTCACGTCGGCGACGATCTGCCAGCGGAGAGTGCTGCCGGGGGCCAGTGTGATCTGCGCGTGCACGAGGTAGGCACCGCGCTGCCCGCGGACATCCGTCTCGGCGGTGATGCCCCGGCCCCGGGCGAAGGCGGAGACCTGGCTGGTCGAGAGCAGGTACTCGGCGTTGTCCAGCCCGACCTGCCACGCCACGTTGGCCTGCAACGACTCGCTGGGCTCGGCGAGGTCGGAGAGCGTGGCGCTCAGTGTCAACAGGCCGAGGCCCGTCGACGGGTCGAGCTCGGCGCGCTTGTAGGCGTCGAGGAGCACGCTCAACTCGTTCTGCGTCTTCTTGCCTGCCCCAGCGGGAAGGATGTTCACCAGGCCGTCGAGGAGGTCGATCTGGAGTTGCCCGCCGGGAATGGCGCTGGAAATGTTGCCGGGGAAATTGCCGGGCTGCTCGCCGGTGAGCGCGGTCAGAGCGCAGCTGCGCACGACGCCGAAGCGGGCGCTGGTCTGCCACGTCACGCGCAGGCGCAGGCCGAGATCCGGGCGGGTCTCCTCGAAGACCAGTGTGACGCCGAGGGCATCCTTGTACAGCGTGCGCTGCACGGCCTGATCGCCGGGGCGCACCTCCGCGAACGGCTGCCAGTGGGTGCTGGTTCCGTCGGGTCGACGAACCAGCAGCACGCTGAGACCACCGGTTCGGCCGCCACTCTCGGTGACCTTGTCATCGGTGTAGTACGGGAACAGGGCCCGATCGGCGTCGACCCGTCCCGCCGTCAGGCCGCCCGTGCTCGAGATGAACAGCCAAACGTCACTCGCGCCGACGAGGGTCATGAAGAACGGCGGCATCTGGTCATAGGCCTCGATCCGGTAGAACCGGCGTCCGTCCAGATCGACCGCTCCGCCCCGGACAATGCCCACTGCGGGATCCGTGCCCTCCGCGGGATCGATGCCCACTACGGTATCCGTGCCCTCCGCGGGGTCGAACGGGCTCTCGCCCCGGTCGGTGTACTGGGCAGTGGACTCGAGGGGCATATGATCCTCCATTGGATTCACCCCGGCGGATGTTCCAGCCGGGGACGGCCCCATCATCTCACTGATGAGAGCGCTCTCACAGACTGCCAGACATCCCCCGCTCATTCAAGCGCCGACCCCTCGCGGGGTCCCGCGAGGGGTCGGCGTGGCCGGGTCGGCGCCGAGAGGTCAGTGCCCTCAGGTCAGTGCAGAGAGGTCAGTGCCCTCAGGTCGGCGCCGGAAGGTCAGTGCCCTCAGGTCAGTGTCGGGGCTCAGTGGTCGACGCCGCCCGAGGCGAAAGCGGCCACGGCGGCCGCAACGGGGGTGTCGCCGGAGACCAGATGCAACACCCGGCGTGGGGCAGCGCCGGTCTCGATCAGGGCGGCCAGCACGGCCGCGACGTCCCCGCGGGGCACGGTCGCGCGATCCTCCGCCAAGCCGGGGCCGGCCGGGTTCAGCCGCACCAGACCGGTTGCGGGCTCGTCGACCAGGCCGCCGGGGCGAACGATCGTCCAGGCCAGGGGTCGGGTGATGAGGTCCTCTTCGGCCGCCAGTTTGGCCTGCAGGTAACCCAGGAAGTCCGCCGGGACATCCGCAGGGGTCTGCCCGTCCCGCACCTTCTCGGTGCCGGTCGACGAGATCTGGATGAAGCGCGCCACGCCGGCGGCCTCGGCCGCGTCGGCCAGCCGCACGGAGCCGCCGAAGTCGACGGCCTGACGGCGCTCCTCGCTGCCGCCCGCCCCGGCGCCCGCGGCGAAAACCGCGACGTCGGCGCCGGCCAGGAGGCGGGCGACCTCGGCCGATGGGGCCTGCTCGAGGTCGATCACCGCCGGAACGGCCCCGTCAGCGACGAGATCCGCTCTCTGATCCTCAGTGCGGATCAGCCCGACGACCTCGTGGCCGCCCTTCGCGAGCTCCCGCGTGAGCTGCCGAGCAATTTTTCCGTGTCCACCTGCAATAACAATACGCATGGCACCTACAACGCCCCGTCGGCCCGCACAATTCCCGCGTACGCCGGTCCCGGCCGCCCAGGACACGGTGCCCCGTGCGAATTCGACGGAGATTTTCGCTCAGATCGCTGTTTTGACCCAAAAACGGCACGGTGAGAGCAAAATCTCCGTCGAATTGGTTCGGCGCTAGCTGGGCTTCGGGCGCGGCGCGCGCTCGAACTCGTCGACGTCGACCCCGGGCTCGATCAGGGCGCCCATCCTGTCGGCGGCCCGCTGAGCATCCCGAGTCGGCTCGGCCTGCTCGGCCTGCTCGGCCTGCTCGGCCTGCTCGGCCTGCTCGGCCAGCTCGGCCAGCTCGGCCGCATTCTCGTCCGCGGCCTCCTGCAGGGCGGAGGTGTTACGCAGCGGCGGCGCCTTGAGGAAGAGGCTCAGCACGAATGCGACCAGCACCACGGCGAGGCTCACCCAGAAGACAGTGACGGATGCGTCGTTGAAGCCGACGAGGAAGGGCTGCGCGAGCCGCGGGTCGGCCGCGTTGAGGAAGGAGGTGTCCCCGTCGAGGGCTCCGCCCACGCTGCCCGGATCGGCCAGCAGCGCCAGGATGCCGGTGTTCGCCGGGTCGGCCTGCACGGCGGGGTCCGTCGCGGCGGCCCTGACCCCGGAGGCGATGGTCGGGTTGCCGAAGGCCGCGTTGATCGTGTCCGGGATGCGGGTGAACAACACCGAGAACAGCACTGCCGTGCCGAGGGTGCCACCGATCTGCCGGAAGAAGGTGGAGGCGGAGGTCGCCACGCCGATGTCCCGCGGCCCGACCGAGTTCTGGCTGGCGATGGTGAGCGTCTGCATCAGTTGGCCGAGGCCGAGACCGATCAGGAGCATCCCGGCCATCATGAATCCGACTGGCTTGTCCGCCGTGGCGAAGGTGAAGAGCAGGAAGCCGGCCGACATGAAGGCCGTGCCGATGGTGGGGAACATTTTGTAGCGCCCGGTGCGGGCGATCAGCTGGCCGCTCACGATGGAGGAGACCATCAGTCCGGCGATCATCGGCAGCATCAGGAAGCCGCTCTCGGTGGGGGTTGCCCCGTTGACGAGCTGCAGGTAGAGCGGCACGGTCATCATGGCGCCGAACATGCCGAAGCCGACGAAGACCCCAAGGATGGTCGCCATTCTGAACGTGGACGACCTGAACAGTTTTAGCGGGATGAGCGCGTCGTCGCCCATCAGTCGCTCGGCCAGGATGAAGGCCGCGATGCTCAGGGCGCCGATCACGTAGCAGGCGATCGAGGGGGTGGAGGCCCAGCCCCAGGTGCGGCCCTGCTCGGCCACGAGCAGTAGCGGCGCGGCCGCGAGGATCACGGTCACCGCGCCCCACCAGTCGATGCGGACCGGCCGGGCGAAATGGGGCACGTGCAGAAACTTCAGCACGATGGCGAGGGCGATGACGCCGATCGGGAGGTTGATCAGGAAGACCCAGCGCCAGCCCGTGATCCCAAGGATCGTGTCCGAGCCCGACAGGACGCCGCCGATGAGCGGACCGATCACGCTGGACAGCCCGAAGACGGCCAGGAAGTATCCCTGGTACTTCGCACGCTCCCGCGGTGCCAGCATGTCGCCCATGATCGTCAGGGGGAGTGCCATCAGGCCGCCGGCGCCGAGCCCCTGGATGGCCCGGAAGGCGGCGAGCTCGTACATCGAGTTCGCCAGGCCGGCCAGGAGCGAGCCCACGAGGAAGATCGTGATCGCGATCAGGAATAGTGGGCGGCGCCCGAAGATGTCGCTGAGCTTGCCGTAGATCGGCGTGCTGATGCAGGACACGATCAGGTAGGCGGTTGTCACCCAGGCCTGCAGCGCCATGCCGTCGAGGTCGTCGGCGATGGTGCGCATCGACGTTCCCACAATGGTCTGGTCGAGGGCGGAGAGGAACATCCCGGCCATCAGTCCGAAGATGACGAAGAGGATCTGGCGGTGGGACATCAGCGGAGGGGCGGCTGGGGCGGTAGAAGTTTGCATCGTGCGCAAAGTTACACGATCAGCAACCATTCTTCAAGCATCGTCGGAGAGGCGGAAGGTCGTGCACCCTCGGCGGGACTAGGCTCGGCATCGTGTGGGGAGATCGGGCACTGGGGGTGGCGCAACCGTTTCGGCGGAGGCGCATCGTTCTGCTGTCCATCGTCATCCTCGCACTCGGGGCCGGAGCGGTGACGGCCGGAGCCCTGACCGGGGGGACCAAACCCCTCGAGGCCGGTCCACTGGTCACGTCGACGCCGATGCCCGGCACCGAGCCGAGCATCGGCCCCCCCTCGACGCCCACTCCCGCTCGGGCGGCTCCGACCGTTTCCCCGGACCCGGTAGAAATGCCCCTGTTCGACCGGGCCGCCCGTTCGCTCGATGATCCGTCGAGTCTCTGGGTCGTCGTCGACAAGACCCGCCCGTTGAACCCGATCGACTACGCGCCGACCGACCTCATCGACGTTCCCGTGCCTCACGTCTGGAGCCCGCAACTGCGCCGCGAGGCGTCAGAGGCAACCGTCGCCCTGTTCGCGGCATTCACCGCCGAGACCGGGTTGGCGCTCCAGTCCCAGAGCTCCTATCGCAGCCACGACACCCAGGTGGACGTCTACAATCGCGACGTGGCCGACAATGGTCAGGCGTTCGCCGACACCAGCACCGCCCGGCCGGGAACCAGCGAGCACCAGACCGGTCTGGCCATCGACATCAGCGCGCTGCCTGGAAACTGTTCGCTGGATGCCTGCTTCGGCGGCACCCCACAGGGGCAGTGGCTTGCCGGAAATGCCTGGCGTTTCGGGTTCCTGCTGCGCTACCCGGCCGACAAGGTGGCGATCACCGGCTACGGCTACGAGCCCTGGCACTTCCGCTATATCGGTCCGGAACTGGCGACGGAAATGCACGACACCGGCACGGCCACCCTCGAGGAGTTCTTCGGGCTCCCGGCGGCTCCCGGCTACAACTGATCCCGCTCTCGCCTCCTCGCCGGCCCGGCGTGTCGGGCGCCCGGGCATTTCCCGGATAAGTGTGATTACCTATATTCCGTCCCCCAAAAGGGGTGAGTCTGCCACACCCCCCGGTGGCACCCCGATCGAAGAGAGAATTCTGTGGTTCTGACCCGACGTTTCCGTATCGTCGCTGCCGTGCTCGTCCTGGGTGGCCTCGTGGCCGGAACGGCCGCAGTGGCCGGGGCGTCCAGCGGTGAACCCACGGCCGCGGCAACGGCCACCCCGGCCGCAGACTCCACGCAGGCCGCGCCGAAGGCCGACGAGACCGAGCCCGACACGACGGCTACCGAGCGGGTCGTCCCCGCGGAGGTCGGAGAACCGGTTCCCGTCGACCCCCAGGTGCAGGCGCAGGTGAGCTATATGCTGGCCCACTGGACCGACTACAACACGGATGCCTACGGCGTCATCACCGACAATGACTGCGTCAATTTCACCAGCCAGTCCCTGATCGAGCGGGGTTGGACCATGGACGACCAGTGGTGGTCGGAGGGAACGGGCTCCGACTTCGACACGTCCTCGCCCTGGATCAGCTCCACCGCGTTCCGGGACTACGTGGCGCAGTCCGGCCGCGCCACCGCCCTGACGGATGACCAGCGCGACCAAGTGAAGCTCGGCGACGTCGCCCAGTTCGACTGGGACAACTCCGGCGACCGCGACCACACCGGGGTCGTCACCCGGATCGAGGGCTCCGGCGACGACATCCAGATCTACTACGCCGGCCACACCGACGACACCGACTTCCGATCCGTCGACTACGCGATCACCGAGAAGCACCCGGGCGCCACGGCGTACTACTGGAGCATTCCCTAGCTCTGACTGTCGGCCTGCGCGGGTGCTGCGCCGTTGAACGGGCGGTGAGCCACCCGCGCAACGGCGCACCGGGCCCGCTAGGCGATCGCGTCGTCGACGATGCCCTTGGCCTCGATCTGCACCTGCTTCAGGTGCTCCGGGCCCTTGAATGACTCGGCGTAGATCTTGTAGACGTCCTCGGTGCCACTGGGCCGGGCCGCGAACCAGGCGTTCTCGGTGACGACCTTGACGCCGCCGATCGCCGCACCGTTGCCGGGAGCGTGGCTCATCTTGGCGAGGATCTTCTCGCCCGCGAGCTCAGTCGCCGTGATCGCGTCGCCGTCGAGCTTCGACAGCTGGGCTTTCTGGGCGGGCGTCGCCGCCGCGTCCACGCGGGCGTAGGCCGGGGCGCCGAAGTGCGCGGCCAGCTCGGCGTAGCGCTGACTCGGGCTCTTGCCGGTCACGGCTAGGATTTCCGAGGCGAGCAGGGCCAGCAGGATGCCGTCCTTGTCGGTAGTCCAGACGGTGCCGTCGAATCGCACGAAGCTCGCGCCGGCGCTCTCCTCGCCGCCAAACGCGACCGAACCGTCGATCAGGCCCGGAACGAACCACTTGAAGCCGACCGGCACCTCCCAGAGTTCGCGGCCGAGGAAGCCCGCGACGCGGTCGATCATGGTGGACGAGACGAGTGTCTTGCCGATCGCGGCATCCGCCCGCCAGCCCTCGCGGTGGCTGTACAGGTAGTCGATGGCCACGGCCAGGAAGTGGTTCGGGTTCATCAGCCCGCCGTCGGGGGTGACGATCCCGTGCCGGTCGGCGTCGGCGTCGTTACCGGTGACGATGTCGAACTCGTCCTTGTGGGCGGCGACGGATGCCATCACCGAGGGGCTCGACGGATCCATCCGGATCTTGCCGTCCCAGTCCAGGGTCATGAAGCGCCAGGTGGGGTCGACGTGAGGGTTGATCACGGTCAAGTTGAGCTCGTAACGATCGCGGATCGCGCCCCAGTAGCCCACGCTCGCGCCGCCGAGCGGGTCGGCACCGATCCGGATGCCGCTGGCCTTGATGGCGGCCATGTCGATGATGTTCTCGAGGTCGTTCACATACTCGCCACGGAAGTCGTAGGTTTCGACCGCGCTGGGCTCGCTCATTTTCACGTCTTTGAGTCCGCCGGCGATGAGCTCATTGGCCCGGGTGGCGATCCACGAGGTGGCGTCGCTGTCGGCCGGCCCGCCGTGCGGCGGGTTGTACTTGAAACCGCCGTCGGTGGGCGGGTTGTGGCTTGGGGTGACCACGATCCCGTCGGCCTCATCGCTGTTGCCGGCCCGGTTGTAGGCCAGGATCGCGTGCGAGAGGGCCGGAGTGGGCACGTAGTCGTCGAATTCGTCGACCAGCACCCGCACGCCGTTGGCGACGAGTAACTCGAGGGCGGTCGTGTAGGCCGGCGCACTCAGGGCGTGCGGGTCGGTGCCGATGAAGAGCGGCCCGGTGATGCCTTGGGCGGCGCGGAACTCCACGATCGCCTGGGTGGTCGCGATAATGTGGTCTTCATTGAAAGCCGTGTTGAGGGAACTCCCTCGGTGGCCGGAGGTTCCGAAGGCCACCCGCTGGGCGGGCACCGTGACATCCGGTTTCAGATCGTAGTAGGCCTTCACCAATGCTTCGACATCGACAAGGTCAGATTCCAGGGCCGCTGTGCCCGCGCGTTCGTTCATGGTCCCCAGTCTTGCACTGCAACTAGGCTGATCTCCATGTCCGAGTCGCGCAATGTCAGCTACAGCTTTCTCGGGCCGACTGGCACCTTCACCGAGGCGGCCCTCGCCCAGGTCGTCCGGGCCCAGGGCAAGACGTGGCGTGCCGTGAACAACGTGGGTGAGGCGTTCGACGACGTCGTGTCCGGCCGCAGCGTCGCCGCGATGATCGCGATCGAGAATTCCGTCGACGGCGGCGTGTCCGCCACACAGGACGCCCTCGCCAGCGTGCCCGGCCTGCGCATCATCGGCGAGTACCTGGTTCCGGTGAACTTCGTCCTGGTGGCTCGCCCGGGCACAGTGCTGGCCGATGTGAAAGCCATCAACGCGCATCCGGTGGCCTACGCGCAGTGCCGCCGTTGGCTGGAGTCCAACCTGCCGCATCACGGCCACCTCCCGGCGTCGAGCAACGTGGCCGCAGCGGCGTCGCTGGTCGATACCGGGCAGGCGGATGCCGCCATCGCCCCGCCCGGCATCGAGAAGCACCACGATGTGATCGTGCTCGCCCGCGCCATCGGCGACAACGCCAACGCGGTCACCCGCTTCGTCCTCGTCAGCCGTACCACGGCCGTGCCGCCCCGCACCGGCGCCGACAAGACCAGCCTGATCGTCGAGCTGCCCGAGGACCGCTCCGGCGCCCTGCTCGAGATGCTCGAGCAGTTCGCCACCCGGGGCGTCAACCTCAGCCTGATCCAGTCGCGCCCGATCGGCGACGCCATGGGCCGCTACCGGTTCGTGATCGACGCCGACGGCCACATCCACGACGAACGCGTCGCCGACGCGCTGCTCGGCCTGCGCCGGTTCAGCCCCGAGGTGATCTTCCTCGGCTCGTACCCGCGGGCCGACAAGCAGCCGATCGAGTTCACCTCGCGCTACGACGACGACGTCTTTATCGGCGCGCGCAGCTGGCTGAGCGGGCTGCTCGGCGAGCCCGAAGCCTGACCGGGTCCAGCAGTCCGGTCCAGCAGTCCGGCCCTCAGGCGGCGGGAACCCGCAGCACCAGGGAGAGAGGGTCGGTGAAGAGCGACACCGATCGCACCGGGCCGAGCGCGTCGCCGTCCACCTCGAACTCCTGGGGCTCGACCACGACGATCCGGATATCGGCGGCGCGCAGCGTCGTCATCACCCGTGCGGTGGTCGAATCGGTGCGCGCGATGATCCGCCGCCCCACCGCCGAGCGCCGCAGAACGCCGTTCTCCCACGTCACCCGGCGCCAGATCGCGAGCCAGCCGAACACGCCTTTGGGCTGCAACATCGCAATATCGAGGATGCCGTCGTCGATGCGGGCATCCGGCAGAATCTGGATATTCCCCGGCAGCAGACCGCAATTGCCGATCAGGATGGTGCTCACGTGCGCTGGCCGGTGCGGGCGCCCGTTCAGGCTGTAGCGGATCAGGAACGGCTTGACCCGGGGGAGCACGCGCGCCACGGCGTCGACGTAGGCGAGCCAGCCCACCGCTCGCTTCAGTTCGGGCCGGGTGCTGACGACCATCTGGGCGTCGATGCCGATGCCCGCCATCACGAGGAAGACGTGGTCGGCCAGGGCGCCGTCGTCGGTGCGCACGGATGCCACCCCCACGTCGATCGGTTTGTCCGCGCCCGTGAAGGCAACCCTGGTTGCCTCGTCAAGGTTCGTCAGCGGCAGGCCCAGGTTGCGGGCCAGCAGGTTGCCGGTGCCGAGGGGCACGATGGCCAGCGGCACGCCGGAGCCCCGCAGCACGTCCGCGACCGCGCGAATCGTGCCGTCGCCGCCGGCCACGAGCACCAGGGATGCGCCCTGCGCCAGGGCGAGGCGGGCGGCCTGCCTGCCCGCGTCATCCGCGGCGGTGGGGAACCAGAGCGAGTCGGGCCAGCCCGACAGGGCCTCCGCGCGGGCCACGCTCGCCCGCAGGCGGTCCAGGTCGACCTTGATGGGGTTGTAGACGATGGCGGCCCACCGAACAACTGTCGGTTGATCGGGAGTGTCCACGCGGTAAGGCTAGCAAGCTGCCGCACCCTGCGCTTGTAGACTGGCGCAGTGATTGATCCTGTGCTGCTGCGAGAGAATCCTGACCTCATCAAGCGTTCTCAGAAAGTGCGCGGTGCGTCGGTCGAGGCGGTCGACGACGCGCTTGCCGCCGACGCCGAGCGTCGCGCCACTATCCAGGCGTTCGAGGCGCTGCGGGCCTCGCAGAACCAGTTCGGCAAGCAGGTGGCCTCCGCGCCTCCCGCGGAGAAAAAGGCCCTCGTCGCCCAGGCTCAGAGCCTGGCCGTCGACGTCAAGGCCGCCGCGGCGGCCTCCGCCGAGGCCGAGGCGCGGTTCACCGCGGTCGTGCGCACCCTCGCGAACCCCGTCATCGATGGCGTCCCGGCCGGCGGCGAGGAGAATTTCGTCACCCTCCGGACCCACGGCGCCGTGCCGACGTTCGACTTCGAGCCGCGCGACCACCTCGAACTGGGTGAACTGCTCGGCGCCATCGACATGGCCCGCGGTGCCAAGGTGTCCGGCGCCCGCTTCTACTTCCTGCGCGGCATCGGCGCCCGCCTCGAGATCGCGCTGATGAACATGGCGCTCGACCGGGCGCTGGCGGCCGGATTCGTCCCGCTGATCACCCCCACCCTGGTGCGACCGGAGATCATGGACGGCACCGGCTTCCTCGGCGAGCACGCCGACGAGATCTACTACCTTCCCGCCGACGACCTCTACCTGACCGGTACCAGCGAGGTCGCGCTGGCCGGCTACCACTCGGACGAGATCCTGGACCTGACCGACGGGCCGCTCCGCTACGCCGGTTGGTCCACCTGCTACCGCCGCGAGGCCGGTTCGGGCGGCAAGGACACCCGCGGCATCATCCGGGTGCACCAGTTCAACAAGCTGGAGATGTTCGCCTACGTGCTGCCGGAGAACGCCGAGGCCGAGCACGACCGCCTCGTCGCCTTGCAGGAGGACATGCTCCAGGCTCTCGGTCTCAGCTACCGCGTCATCGATGTGGCCGCCGGTGACCTCGGCTCCAGCGCCGCCCGCAAGTTCGACATCGAGGCCTGGGTTCCGACCCAGAACGCCTACCGCGAGCTGACCAGCACGAGCAATTGCACCACCTACCAGGCGCGCCGGCTCGACATCCGTTATCGCACCGAATCGGGCAAGACCGCGCCCGTTGGCACCCTCAACGGCACACTGGCGACGACCCGGTGGATCGTGGCCATACTCGAAACGCATCAGCAAGAGGATGGCTCGGTGCGGGTCCCCGAGGCACTACGCCCCTGGCTGGGCGGCATCGACGTCATTCGGCCGGTGGGCGCATGACGACGCGGACGGATGCCCCCTGGCTGGTTGCCCTCGACATCGACGGCACCACCATGCATGAGGACGGCACGATCAGCGACGGGGTCCTCGACCAGGTGCGGCGCCTCACCGCGGCCGGCCACGAGGTGATGCTCGCCACCGGGCGCTCATCCGCCACCACGCTCCCGGTGCTGGAGCGCCTGGACATCACCCCGCGCTTCGTCGTCTGTTCGAACGGCGCGATCACCCTGCACCGCGACCCGGCCGCCCCCACCGGCTACCGCCGCGAATGGGTCGAGACCTTCGACCCGTCCGATGTGTTGCTGCAGATCCGCTCGCACCTGGTCGGTGCCCGGTACGCCGTCGAAGACGAGCACGGCTTCTACCGCTACACCGAGCCGTTCCCGGATGCCACGATCGGGCTGGACAGCGAGCATGTGGAGTTCGACGACCTGCTGAGCCAGGACGCCACCCGTGTCGTCGTCATCTCGCCGGACCACGACATGGAGGATTTCCTCCAGATCGTCGACCGGATGGGCCTGAACCGGGTGAGCTACGCGATCGGGTGGACGGCCTGGCTCGACATCGCCCCCGACGGAGTGAACAAGGCCACCGCAATGGAGCGGGTGCGCGCCGAATTCGGGATTCCGCGCAGCCGCGTGATGGCCGTCGGTGATGGGCGCAACGACATCGAGATGCTGGAGTGGGCGTCGATCCACGGCCGGGGAGTGGCCATGGGTCAGGCTCCGCAGGACGTGCTGGCGGCGGCCAGCGAGATCACCCGAGCCGTGCACGAAGACGGGCTCGCGCTTGTTCTGAGCAGCCTGTAGGTGGTGCCCAGCCTGCTGCCAGCATGCTCTGGCACTGTGGAGAGTCTGCAAGCGGCTAGAATCGGTCGGTATTCGCTCGTCCGCGTCCGCGTGTTCCACTAGCGCAGCCGGGTGGCGAACCGGGAGGGCTGTCCGAGCGGCCGATGGAGCCAGTCTTGAAAACTGGTGGGCAGAGATGTCTCGTGGGTTCGAATCCCACGCCCTCCGCACCTCGATTCTGCACGGCCTGCACTAACGAAGGGACCTGAGTGAGCGACGAATTGCGCCCCCGCTCGATACGATCGAAGAAGCTCAGCACCATTGCCCGCCATGGCCGTCTGCGCCGCTCCAACCCGTTTGTGACCGTGGCCAAGGTGCTCGCCGCGTCGTTGGCCGTCCTTCTTGTGAGCGGGGCATCCGTGGCCGCGATCGCGACGTACGACGTCGCCGCGAGCGTGCAGGACGGCGTGCCGCTGGCCAACGAGGCCGAGAGCGCAGAATTTGAAATCGACGCCATCCCCGGCGGAGTCAACCTGCTCGTGGTGGGCAGCGACAGCCGCAAGGGCCAGGACGCCTCGTTCGGACCGGTGGATTCCACCGGTGACCTCAACGACGTGACCATGCTGCTGCACATCTCCGAGGACCACACGAACGCCTCCGTGATCAGCTTCCCCCGGGACATGTACGTTCCCATCCCCGAATGCCCTGACCCTGCCGGCGGCACCTTCGACTCGATGGACAGCCAGAAGATCAATACCACGCTCACCTACGGCGGCCTGGCCTGCACAGTGCTCACGGTCGAGAAGCTCACCGGTCTCAGCATCCCCTACGCGGCCGAGGTGCAGTTCAGCGGCGTCATGGCCATGTCCACGGCCGTTGGCGGCGTGCCGGTCTGTGTTGCCGAAGACATCGAGGACGAGTACACGAACACCTACCTTCCGGCCGGAATGCACACCCTCGAGGGGCTCGAGGCGCTGCAGTTCCTGCGCACCCGCCACGGCGTCGGCGACGGCAGCGACCTGACCCGGATCAGTAACCAGCAGGTGTTCCTGTCGTCCCTCGTGCGCACGGTGAAGAGTGCGTCGACGCTCTCCGACCCAATCAAGGTGTACTCGCTCGCCAAGGCGGTGACGGCCAACATGAACCTGTCCACGAGCCTCAACGACGTCTCCACATTGGCGTCGATCGCTGTGGCGCTGAAGGACATCGACCTCAGCAAGGTCGTCTTCGCACAGGTCCCGACCGGTCTCGTCGAGGGCGGCGTGATCCCGTCGCAGCCAGACTTCGACGACCTGTTCGCGGCTGTGGCTGCCGACGACTCGCTCCAGCTGGCCGCGGCTCCGACTGCCGAAGACCCGACCGCCGAAGACCCTGCAGCGGCCCCTGATCCGTCCGCCGAGACCGACCCGGCCGCGACACAGGCCCCGGACCCTGCAGCGACGCCACCGGCCGCGGTGCTCTCCGATTCGGTCAAGGGGCAGACCGCCGGCGACGTCACCTGCTCCGCGGGCCGCTCGCTCGAGGACCAGTAGCCTCCGGGCGGTGTCCGTCGGCACTGGTTCGTGCAGACGCCGTCCGTACGGTTATGATTGTCCACGTGTGTTTGCGTTGCAGGCACCGAGGAGACGTCGCATAGTACGGCTTAGTGCACCACCCTGCTAAGGTGGAGTACCCTTCACGGGGTACCGTGGGTTCAAATCCCACCGTCTCCGCACATTTCATCCCCCGCATTCCGGTGTCCATGTCCATGTCCATCGCCGGCTGCGGGGGATTTTCTTTGCGCACGGTGTTCGTGCCCCGATCCCGGGCGCTGACTCTGACGCCACGGTCGTCGAGCCTGTCATGACCGTGGTGGCCTGTCTCCCGGGGACTCACGCACCCGGTGGTCGAGCCTGTTGAGACCCTGGTGGCCTCGCCCGGTGGTTGCCCGTGGTCCGCCAGGTTTGGGTTGGGTCGTAGCAGAGTGGTGCCCTGACCTCGGGTTTGCCTTTCACCATGCGGATCTGCCAGCCGGAGGTGTCGATGCTGTGGTGGTGGTACCAGCAGAGGAGCACCCCGTTGTCGATGTTGGTTTTCCCGCCGAGGTGCCAGGGGATCACGTGGTGCACTTCGCACCAGGCCGCGGGGATGGTGCACCCGGGGATGGTGCAACCCCCGTCGCGGGCGGCGATGGCGCGGCGTTGGGCCCGGGTGAAGAAGCGTTTCTCGGTGCTGAGGGTGAGGACTTCGTTGTTGGGGCCGAACACGATTTCCTGGAATCCGCCCGCGCAGAGGGCCTGCTTCACACTCGTCAACGAGATCGGGGACTCGACCCCGTCGATCCAGCCCACCCCGCGGTCGGCGGCCAGGTCGGCCTGGTTGACGTGGATCATCACGGTGGGGGCGGCTCCGCCCATGGTCGGGGTTCCCGCATCACGGGTGGCGGCTTCGAACACGCCGCGGAGGATGTCGGCCC
>NZ_SOGK01000090.1:0-4340 GCF_004564305.1 Cryobacterium sp. TMT3-29-2 | reverse complement strand
TCCGTGTCGCAGCTAACGCATTAAGTTCCCCGCCTGGGGAGTACGGCCGCAAGGCTAAAACTCAAAGGAATTGACGGGGGCCCGCACAAGCGGCGGAGCATGCGGATTAATTCGATGCAACGCGAAGAACCTTACCAAGGCTTGACATATAGAGGAAACGGCTGGAAACAGTCGCCCCGCAAGGTCTCTATACAGGTGGTGCATGGTTGTCGTCAGCTCGTGTCGTGAGATGTTGGGTTAAGTCCCGCAACGAGCGCAACCCTCGTCCTATGTTGCCAGCACGTAATGGTGGGAACTCATGGGATACTGCCGGGGTCAACTCGGAGGAAGGTGGGGATGACGTCAAATCATCATGCCCCTTATGTCTTGGGCTTCACGCATGCTACAATGGCCGGTACAAAGGGCTGCAATACCGCAAGGTGGAGCGAATCCCAAAAAGCCGGTCTCAGTTCGGATTGAGGTCTGCAACTCGACCTCATGAAGTCGGAGTCGCTAGTAATCGCAGATCAGCAACGCTGCGGTGAATACGTTCCCGGGCCTTGTACACACCGCCCGTCAAGTCATGAAAGTCGGTAACACCCGAAGCCAGTGGCCTAACCCGCAAGGGGAGGAGCTGTCGAAGGTGGGATCGGTGATTAGGACTAAGTCGTAACAAGGTAGCCGTACCGGAAGGTGCGGCTGGATCACCTCCTTTCTAAGGAGCACAGCACCTCTCCTCTGTATACAGGGAGATCAAGGTGTCAAGCCATTACGGGAACACATGTTTCCCGGTGGCGCTCATGGGTGGAACATTGACATTGATGCGTTGAGGACACTGGTGAACCCGGTACGCTTTGGAGCTGTTTACAGCACTGGAGTTGGAATGGTTTGTCACTGAACGAAACGTGTATGCACGCTGTTGGGTCCTGAGGGACCGGAACATTCCTGGCTACGGCCGGCGGGTGAACCTTTCCTCTGGACCTTTTCCTGTCTCCATCATTCGGTGGCAGGTGAGGGTACCGCCCGTACTTTGAGAACTACACAGTGGACGCGAGCATCTTAAATTTGACTCTCGTAAGAGAGCAAATTACAAAGATCTAAGCAATTAGATCATTGGTCAATTTTGATCGTGAGACTTTTGAGTCTTACGATTCTTAATCGATTCAAACTCATGTGATTTCAAATTTCTAAGAGCAAACGGTGAATGCCTTGGCATGTAGAGCCGAAGAAGGACGTAGTAATCTGCGATAAGCCTCGGGGAGTTGATAAACGAACTGTGATCCGAGGATTTCCGAATGGGGAAACCCCGCCAGGCCCTTTGGGTGACCTGGTGACTCCCGCCTGAATATATAGGGCGGGTAGAGGGAACGTGGGGAAGTGAAACATCTCAGTACCCACAGGAAGAGAAAACAATAGTGATTCCGTTAGTAGTGGCGAGCGAAACCGGATGAGGCTAAACCGATCATGTGTGATAGCCGGCAGGCGTTGCATGGTCGGGGTTGCGGGACTTTTCTGCTGCTTCTGCCGAACAGTGAGGGTTAGAGCGTTGTATAGACGAACAGGATTGAAAGCCTGGTCATAGAGGGTGCGAACCCCGTAGTCGAAATGCAGCAATCGCCCGAAGAGTATCCCAAGTAGCACGGGGCCCGAGAAATCCCGTGTGAATCCGTCAGGACCACCTGATAAGCCTAAATACTCCTACATGACCGATAGTGAACAAGTACCGTGAGGGAAAGGTGAAAAGTACCCCGGGAGGGGAGTGAAATAGTACCTGAAACCGTTTGCTTACAAACCGTTGGAGCCAGCTTTGTTCTGGTGACAGCGTGCCTTTTGAAGAATGAGCCTGCGAGTTAGTGATATGTGGCGAGCTTAACCCGAGAGGGGAATGCGTAGCGAAAGCGAGTCTGAATAGGGCGATTCAGTCGCATGTCCTAGACCCGAAGCGAAGTGATCTATCCATGGCCAGGTTGAAGCGACGGTAAGACGTCGTGGAGGACCGAACCCACTTCAGTTGAAAATGGAGGGGATGAGCTGTGGATAGGGGTGAAAGGCCAATCAAACTTCGTGATAGCTGGTTCTCTCCGAAATGCATTTAGGTGCAGCGTTGCGTGTTTCTTGCCGGAGGTAGAGCTACTGGATGGCCGATGGGGCCTAAAAGCTTACTGACGTCAGCCAAACTCCGAATGCCGGTAAGTGAGAGCGCAGCAGTGAGACGGTGGGGGATAAGCTTCATCGTCGAGAGGGAAACAACCCAGACCACCAACTAAGGTCCCAAAGCGCGTGCTAAGTGGGAAAGGATGTGGAGTTGCACAGACAACCAGGAGGTTGGCTTAGAAGCAGCCACCCTTGAAAGAGTGCGTAATAGCTCACTGGTCAAGTGATTCCGCGCCGACAATGTAACGGGGCTCAAGCACGCCACCGAAGTTGTGGCATTGATATTTTTGGTAAGCCGCACCCTTGTGGTGTTGGTTCAGCCGTGTTGATGGGTAGGAGAGCGTCGTGTGGCCAGCGAAGCGGCGGTGTAAACCAGCCGTGGAGGCTACACGAGTGAGAATGCAGGCATGAGTAGCGAAAGACGGGTGAGAAACCCGTCCTCCGAAAGATCAAGGTTTCCAGGGCCAGGCTAATCCGCCCTGGGTAAGTCGGGACCTAAGGCGAGGCCGACAGGCGTAGTCGATGGACAACGGGTTTATATTCCCGTACTGGCGAAAAACCGCCCAAACTAATCCAGTAATGCTAAGCATCTGAATCCCCTAGATGGATCCCTTCGGGGTGAAGCGTGGGGCCTAGCGTGCGACCCTATGCTGGTGCGGTTAGCGTATTAACAGGTGTGACGCAGGAAGGTAGCTGAGCCGGGCGATGGTTGTCCCGGTCTAAGGATGTAGGCCGAGAGATAGGCAAATCCGTCTCTCATATAAGGCTGAGACCCGATGGGTAGTCCTCACGGACGAAATCAGTGATCCTATGCTGCCAAGAAAAGCATCGACGCGAGGTTTTAGTCACCCGTACCCCAAACCGACTCAGGTGATCAGGTAGAGAATACTAAGGAGATCGAGAGAATCGTGGTTAAGGAACTCGGCAAAATGCCCCCGTAACTTCGGGAGAAGGGGGGCCTGAGGCGTGAAGGGATTTACTCCTGGAGCGTTCGAAGGCCGCAGAGACCAGTGGGAAGCGACTGTTTACTAAAAACACAGGTCCGTGCCAAGTCGCAAGACGATGTATACGGACTGACGCCTGCCCGGTGCTGGAAGGTTAAGAGGAACGGTTAGCCGCAAGGCGAAGCTGAGAATTTAAGCCCCAGTAAACGGCGGTGGTAACTATAACCATCCTAAGGTAGCGAAATTCCTTGTCGGGTAAGTTCCGACCTGCACGAATGGCGTAACGACTTCCCAGCTGTCTCAACCGCGAACTCGGCGAAATTGCATTACGAGTAAAGATGCTCGTTACGCGCAGCAGGACGGAAAGACCCCGTGACCTTTACTACAGCTTGGTATTGGTGTTCGGTGTGGCTTGTGTAGGATAGGTGGGAGACTGTGAAGCTTGGACGCTAGTTCAGGTGGAGTCATCGTTGAAATACCACTCTGGTCATATTGGATATCTAACTTCGAACCGTGATCCGGTTCAGGGACAGTGCCTGGTGGGTAGTTTAACTGGGGCGGTTGCCTCCTAAAAAGTAACGGAGGCGCCCAAAGGTTCCCTCAACCTGGTTGGCAATCAGGTGTCGAGTGTAAGTGCACAAGGGAGCTTGACTGTGAGACTGACAAGTCGAGCAGGGACGAAAGTCGGGACTAGTGATCCGGCAGTGGCTTGTGGAAGCGCTGTCGCTCAACGGATAAAAGGTACCTCGGGGATAACAGGCTGATCTTGCCCAAGAGTCCATATCGACGGCATGGTTTGGCACCTCGATGTCGGCTCGTCGCATCCTGGGGCTGGAGTAGGTCCCAAGGGTTGGGCTGTTCGCCCATTAAAGCGGTACGCGAGCTGGGTTTAGAACGTCGTGAGACAGTTCGGTCCCTATCCGCTGCGCGCGCAGGAAATTTGAGAAGATCTATCCCTAGTACGAGAGGACCGGGATGGACGAACCTCTGGTGTGTCAGTTGTTCCGCCAGGAGCACCGCTGATTAGCTACGTTCGGAACGGATAACCGCTGAAAGCATCTAAGCGGGAAGCCGGCTTCGAGATGAGATTTCCATCCCTTCGGGGGAGAGGCTCGCAGCTAGACTACTGCGTTGATAGGCCGGATGTGGAAGAGGGGACTAAAGACCCTCGGAGCTGACCGGTACTAATAAGCCAATAATTTGATAACACACCAGTTTGAATAAGCTGCAAGCGTCCACTATGTGGTTCTCGATGTACGGTCG
>NZ_SOGK01000069.1:0-24269 GCF_004564305.1 Cryobacterium sp. TMT3-29-2 | reverse complement strand
CGGGCCCGGCTGCACGGCGGGCGCGTCCCCGCGCGCGGCACCCTGCCCTCCCGCACGGGGCCGCCGACCGTCTCCGGTCGCTGGTCGATCGTGCCGGCCGCCGACGACTCGCCCACCCGGCGGGCGCACGCCCTCGGCGAGACCCTGCTGGAGCGCTACGGGGTCGTCACCCGCGGTGCGGTCATGGGGGAGGGCGTGACCGGCGGTTTCGCCCTCGTCTACCGCACCCTCAGCGGCTTCGAGGAGATGGGGCGCTGCCGCCGCGGCTACTTCATCGAGGGGCTCGGGGCCGCCCAATTCGCGACGGCCGGCACGATCGACCGGCTCCGGTCCTCTGTCGCCGAGGCGCAGCATCCGGAACCGGTGGCGATCACCCTCGCCGCGACCGACCCGGCCAACCCGTACGGCTCGGTGCTGCCCTGGCCGCCGCTGCCGGAGGGCACCGGGCACCGCCCGGGGCGAAAAGCCGGCGCGCTCGTCGTGCTGGTCGACGGGGCACTCGTGCTCTACGTCGAACGCGGCGGCAAGACCGTGCTCACGTTCGACGGAGCGTCCGAGGACGGAGCCGATGGGAATGCTCAACCGGCCGGTCGGCCCGTCATCGGGGCCGTCACCGAACCGGTTGCCGTTGTGACGGCCGCCGCCGCCGCCCTCGCCCGCACGGTCACCGCCGGGCGGGTTCCGAAGCTCGGCGTGGAGACCGTCAACGGGGTATTCGTGATCGGCACCGCGGTGGGCACCGCCCTGCTCGCGGCCGGATTCGGCATCACCCCGCGGGGAGTGAAGCTGCATGCCTGAGGGTGACACCGTCTACCGCACCGCGCGGAACCTCGACCAGGCCCTTGCCGGCGCCCGGCTCACCCGCTGCGACGTGCGCGTGCCGGCGTTCGCCACCGTCGACCTGACCGGGCAGACCGTGCACGAGGTTCTCAGCCGCGGCAAGCACCTGCTGATGCGCGTGGGGGAGGCCAGCATCCACTCGCACCTGAAAATGGAGGGATCGTGGCACCTGTATCGGCACGGGAGCACGTGGCGCCGCCCAGCGTTCCAGGCGCGCATCGTGCTCGAAACGGCGGAGTGGGTGGCCGTAGGTTTCGAACTCGGGCTGCTCGAGGTGGTTCCGCTCACGCGGGAGACCGCCCTGCTCGACTACCTCGGGCCTGACCTGCTCGGTCCCGACTGGGACGCGGCCGAAGCCGTGCGCCGGCTCGAATTCCGGCCGGACCGTCCCATCGCTGTGGCGCTCGCCGACCAGGGCAACCTCGCCGGGCTCGGCAACGAATACGTGAACGAGCTGTGCTTCCTGCGCGGGCTGCTGCCGACCCGGCCGGTGGCCGAGGTGACGGATGTCCCAGGCCTCGTCGCACTCGCCCGCCGGCTGATCCTGGCGAACCGCGACCGCACGGAGCGGATCACGACCGGCAACGCCCGGCGCGGCATGCAGAGCTGGGTCTTCGGCCGGGCCGACCAGCCCTGCCGGCGCTGCGGTACCGCGGTCGAGCAGGGCCGGCTCGGCCGCACCGAGCTCGAACTGCGGGTCACCTACTGGTGCCCGCGCTGCCAGACCTAGGGACGTGTGTGTGCGAACGACCGTGGACGCGGCCAACTCAGGACATCCGTCGTCATCGGTCACGGGCCGCCGCGGACCAGTGCGGAACCGGCGCCGATGCCCGGCGTAACCGGACGGATCTCCTGAGTTAGCCACGACGTCCGGCGGACGCGCAGCGGCGGTCGTGCGGTCCGGGTACCCACCACTCGCTGCGCCCGGCCCGGAAACGGTGCCGGGACACGCCCTACGGCATCGGGTTGTCGCCGACGTCGTCCTTGTCCAACTCCGCGAGGGCGTCCTGGCCTGCCCAGACGTTGCTGAGCACAGTGACCAGCAGAAAGACGGCCACGAGAAGCGGCCACAGCACCCACCGGGGGATCACGTCTATCCAGGTGAGAACAAGCGTGATCGCATAGGGCACCATCACGCCCCACATGAATCGCCGACGGGCCGGTGTGGCCCGTTGCGCGACACCGGCATCCTTTCGAAACGGAAACAGCAGTCTCAGATCCATGGCGATCCCCCCCGCAGCCGTTCGCGCTAGTTGACCGGGCCGGTGAACTTCTCGCCCGGGCCCTGGCCGATCGCGTCGGGGATGGCCGAGGCCTCCCGGAACGCCAGCTGCAGCGACCGCAGACCGTCGCGCAGGCTGCGCGCGTGCATGTCCGCGATGTCGGGGGCGGCAGCGGTGATCAGACCGGCGAGGGCCGTGATCAGCTTGCGGGCCTCGTCGAGGTCGGTCTGGTTCTCCGGGTCGTCGGCCAGGCCCACCTTGACCGCGGCGGCGCTCATCAGGTGCACGGATGCCGTCGTGATGATCTCCACGGCCGGCACGTCGGCGATATCGCGCGTCGCCTGGGCTGCATCCTGCTCGTTGCTGTTGCTCACTGCATTCCTCTGTTAGACTCGACCGGGCTCCGAGATGCAAGTCTCGGTACGAAAGTGGATAATCTCCCACCCGCGCATACCGCTTCATCAAGGTTACCGGGTAGTTGCACTCCGCCTTCGCGGCGCCGGACTCCGACAGGAGGCCGGTTCTCGAGGGTAGACAGGGTGTCGTCTGTGATGTTCGGGAAGTTTTCCCCGGCAATCCAGATGCGATCTTCCTCTCTTCGTCTCCGGGCGACATCCGTCACCTGGCTGTAGCCACGATGCATGAGAAGAGGAGAGACGCATCAGCGATCCCCGTACAAATGACCGTATCCGCGTCCCCGAAGTTCGTCTCGTTGGTCCCAACGGCGAGCAGGTAGGGGTCGTGGCCATCGATGTTGCGCTGCGCCTTGCACAGGAGGCCGACCTCGACCTCGTCGAGGTTGCACCGACCTCGAAGCCGCCCGTTGCCAAGATCATGGACTACGGCAAGTTCAAGTACGAAGCTGCGCAGAAGGCCAAAGAGGCCCGGCGCAACCAGGCGAACACGATCTTGAAAGAGGTTCGTTTCCGTCTCAAGATCGACACGCACGACTACGAGACCAAGCGCAAACGCGCCGAAGGCTTCCTGAAGGCCGGCGACAAGGTCAAGGCCATGATTCTGTTCCGTGGCCGTGAACAGTCCCGTCCCGACCAGGGCGTACGTCTGCTCCAAAAATTTGCCGAGGATGTCGCCGAGTTCGGTTCCGTGGAATCGAGCCCGACCATCGACGGTCGAAACATGGTCATGGTCGTTGGCCCGTTGAAGAACAAAGCGGAAGCCAAGGCCGAGATCAACGCACACAAGGCTGCCGATCGGGCAGAAAAGGTAGCCGAAAAGGCTGACAAAGTTGCCGATAAGGCAGCGAAACTGGAGGAAAAAGATGCCTAAGATGAAGACCCACTCCGGGACGAAGAAACGTTTCAAGGTCACCGGTTCCGGCAAGATCATGAAGCAGCAGGCCGGCCTGCGCCACAACCTCGAGGTCAAGAGCACCCAGCGCAAGTCCCGCCTCAACCAGGACCAGGTGCTGTCCAAGGCCGACACCAAGGTCATCAAGAAGCTTCTCGGTCGCTAGACCCGTACCCCTAAAGGAACTAAGAAAATGGCAAGAGTAAAGAGGGCCGTCAACGCCCACAAGAGCCGTCGCGCTATTCTCGAGCGCGCCAAGGGTTACCGCGGTCAGCGTTCGCGTCTGGTCACCAAGGCCAAGGAGCAGCTCACTCACTCCTTCACCTACAGCTACCGTGACCGTCGTGCACGCAAGGGTGACTTCCGTCGCCTCTGGATCCAGCGGATCAACGCTGCGTCCCGCGCCAACGGCCTGACCTACAACCGTCTGATCCAGGGCCTCGCCCTGGCCGGCATCCAGGTCGACCGTCGCATGCTGGCCGAGCTGGCCGTCAACGAGCCCGCCACGTTCGCGGCCATCGTCGAGAGCGCCAAGGCAGCACTGCCCGCCGACACGTCGGCGCCCCGGGTCGCCGCGTAGCTTTCAGCCGGCACCAGTACCACCACGCACTCTTCACGGGGGCGGGCCCAGCGCCCGCTCCCGTTTTGCGTGCCCGGGGCCGGTTCGCGGGGGCCGCGTGTGCCCCGCGGGGCACAGCCTCCCCGCCCCGGCAAGTAAGCTGGTCGCATGTTAGATAATCCCCGTACTCCGCGTGTGCGGGCCGTCGCGAAACTGGCGAATCGAGCCGCTCGCTCCGAGACGGGGCTGTTCCTCCTCGAAGGTCCGCAGTCGGTTTCCGAGGCCCTGAACTTCCGGCCCGACCTCGTCGTCGAACTCTTCGTGACCCCCACCGCCCTCGAGCGACACCCCGAGATCGCGCAGGTCGCAGAAGAGGTGGGCGCCGACCTCGAATTCGTCACCGAGCAGGTGCTCGAGACGATGGCCGACACCGTCACGCCGCAGGGCTTCATCGCGGTCTGCCGGCAGTTCCCGACCTCGGTCAAGGACATCTTCGCGGGCGAGCCCAAGCTCATCGCCATCCTCGAAGAGGTGCGCGATCCCGGAAACGCGGGCACCATCATCCGTGCCGCGGATGCCGCCGGCGCCGACGCCGTGATCCTCACCGGCCGCAGCGTGGACCTGTACAACCCGAAGGTCGTGCGTTCATCGACCGGATCGATCTTCCACCTTCCGGTCGCCGTCAGCGCGACGCTGTCGGATGTGCGCGAGCGGGCCCGGTTCGCCGGTTTGCAGATCTTCGCCGCCGATGTCAAGGGCACGGATCTGCTTGCCGCACGCACCGAGGGACTCCTGGTCGCTCCGACGGCGTGGCTGTTCGGCAATGAGGCCCGCGGCCTGACCGACGAAGATCTCGCCGTGGTCGACCGGACCATTACCGTTCCCATCTACGGTCACGCCGAATCGATGAACCTGGCCACGGCCGCCAGCGTTTGCCTGTACGAAAGCGCGTTCGCGCAGCGCAGCTGATCATCACAGCTCGATAAACACCGGGTCGGGTGGTTCTGGGAGTCCCTGTTCTAGCCTAGGTTGGGGGACATGGAGCCTACAGAATCTGCGCCGGCGACGTCCAACATCACGGTGTTGCGCGGTGAGCCTCTCGTCGTGATCAGCGACGTGGACAAGCACTACGGTGAACTTCACGTGCTGAAGAAAATCAACGCCGTAGTCAACCGCGGCGAGGTCGTGGTGGTGATCGGCCCGAGTGGCTCGGGCAAGTCCACCCTCTGCCGGGCCATCAACCGGCTCGAGACCATTGACGCGGGCGTCATCACCATCGACGGCGTCAAGCTCCCGGCCGAGGGCAAGGAACTGGCCAAGCTGCGTGCAGACGTCGGCATGGTTTTCCAGGCGTTCAACCTGTTCGCCCATAAGACCGTCCTGGAGAACGTCACCCTCGGACCGATCAAGGTGCGCGGCCTGTCCAAGGCCGAGGCCGAGAAGAAGGCCATGGTGCTCCTCGAGCGCGTCGGCGTGGCCAACCAGGCCATGAAGATGCCTGCCCAGCTCTCCGGCGGTCAGCAGCAGCGGGTCGCGATCGCACGGGCCCTCGCCATGGACCCGAAGGTCATCCTGCTTGACGAGCCCACCAGCGCGCTCGACCCCGAGATGATCAACGAGGTGCTCGAAGTCATGATCAACCTGGCCAACGACGGCATGACCATGATCGTCGTCACGCACGAGATGGGCTTCGCCCGCCGTGCTGCCGACCGGGTCATCTTCATGGCCGAGGGCGAGATCGTCGAGGAGACCACGCCCGAGCAGTTCTTCACGAACCCCCAGAGCACGAGAGCGAAAGACTTCCTCTCCAAAATACTTGCCCACTAACCGGTGTGCAGGACTACACAGCAATCAGGAGATAACCATGAGGCTCACTAAAGGTCTAATGATTTCGGCCATTGCCCTCGCGAGCGTTCTCACGCTGAGCGGATGTACCGATTCCGCCGAGACGCCCGAGGCCGCACCGGTCGAGGAAACGGTCGAGTTCGAAGCCGGCACCACCATGGCCGCGCTGAACGAGGCCGGCGAGATCACCATTGGCACCAAGTTCGATCAGCCGCTGTTCGGCCTCAAGGGCCCGGACAACAATCCGGTCGGCTTCGACGTCGAGATCGGCAAGCTCATCGCCGCCAAGCTCGGTATCTCCGCCGACAAGATCAAGTGGACCGAGACCGTGTCGGCCAACCGCGAGCCCTTCATCCAGAACGGCCAGGTTGACGTCGTCGTCGCGACCTACACGATCAACGACACCCGCAAGGAGGTCGTCGACTTCGCCGGACCGTACTACCTGGCCGGTCAGGACCTGCTCGTGCTCGCAGGCAACCCCGACAAGATCACCGGCCCGGAAGACCTCGCCGGAAAGCCCGTCTGCACCGTCAGCGGCTCGACGTCGGAGAAGAACATCGCCGCGTACAGCGACAACGTGATCGCGACCGACACCTACTCCAACTGCCTCGGCCCGCTCCGCAGCGGCGAGGTCGTCGCCGTGACCACCGACAACGTCATCCTGGCCGGCCTGGCCGACCAGAACGCCGGTGAGTTCGAAGTCGTCGACAACCCCTTCACCGAGGAGCCCTACGGCATCGGCCTGAAGAAGGACGACGCCGAATTCCGCACCTTCATCAACGATGTGCTCGAAGAATCCTTCGAGGACGGTACGTGGGCGAAGGCCTGGGAAGCGACTGCCGGCACGGTGCTCGAGACCCCGGAGCCGCCGGCAGTCAACCGGTACTAGTCAGCATCGGCAGCACCCGCTGATCGGGGCGGTCGCACGAGCGGCCACCCCGACCGGTTCTTTTTACTTGCACTCGCACGTTCATCGCCCGCACGACACCACCCGCACGACACCCAGATAGTCACTACAGAAGAGGAGGTGAGTTGTGGACGCAGTCATCGAAAACCTGCCCCTGTTCCTGGAGGGCTTCAGAAATACGTTGGGCCTTCTGCTTCTGGCCGGCACCGGAGCGCTCCTGCTCGGCATCATCGTCGCTGCCATGCGCATCTCGCCCGTCGCATCCCTGCGCGGATTCGCCACGGTCTATACCGAGATCGTGCGCAATACCCCGCTCACGCTGGTGCTGTTCTTCTGCGCCTACATCCTGCCCTACCTCCAGTTCAGCCCGGGCTACTTCGTGCTCGCCACGATCGGGCTCACCGTCTACACCTCGCCGTTCGTCGCCGAGGCGCTGCGCTCAGGCGTCAACGGTGTGCACGTGGGTCAGGCCGAGGCCGCCCGCAGCGTAGGTCTGACCTTCACTCAGACGCTCTCCTTCGTGGTCATGCCCCAAGCGGTGCGCATGGTCATCCCGCCGCTCATCAACGTGTTCATCGCCCTGACGAAGAACACCTCGGTCGCCGGAGCCTTCTTCGTCTTCGAACTCTTCGGCGCCGCTCGCAAGGTCACCAACGATCGCGGAGACGAGGTGCTCGCGATCCTGCTCGCCGTCGCGGCCTTCTACCTCCTGGTCACCATCTCGCTCGGCCTGATCGCCGGGCGGGTCGAGAAGAAGGTGGCGGTTCTCCGATGACTTCCGTGCTCTATGACGTTCCCGGCCCGAAGGCCGTTTTCCGTTCCCGCCTGTTCTCCGTGGTGGCCGGCCTCATCATCGTCGCCGGCTTGGTCTGGCTGATCCTCGCCCTGGGAGCCCCCAAGACCAGTGCCAACGGCGCCGTTCAGCCGGGCCTCTGGGACGCCTCCCGGTGGGATGTCTTCGCCGACCGCGAGGTCTGGCGCACCCTCGGCCGTGGCGCCCTGAACACCCTGCGAATGGCCGGCGTCGCCGCAGCATTCGCCCTGGTGCTCGGCGTGCTGTTCTCCTTCGGACGCGTGTCCGACACCAAATGGATTCGGATCCCGACCACGGTCGTGCTCGAATTCGTGCGCGGGATGCCCGTACTGCTGATGATGCTCTTCATCCTCCTCGTCTTCTCCACCGGCTCCTTCTGGGCCGGCGTCGCCGCCCTCTCCGTCTACAACGGGGCGATCATCGGCGAGGCGCTGCGGGCCGGCATCAAGAGCCTGCCGCGCGGCCAGCGCGAGGCCGGGCTGGCCATCGGGCTCACCCCCGTGGCGACCCGGTTCCGGATCGAGTTCCCCCAGGCGTTCCGGCAGATGCTGCCGATCATCATCGCCCAGCTCGTCGTGCTCCTCAAGGACACCTCCCTCGCGTTCGTGGTCGGCTACGAGGAACTGCTCCGCAGCGGCACCTCGATGACGAACTTCTTCGGCAGCCGCTATTCGTTCTCCTTCTTCCTCGTCGTGTTCGCGATCTACCTGACGATGAACCTGCTGCTCTCCTGGCTGGCCCGCATCATCGCCCGTCGCACCGGCTCCAAGTCCGGCGGCGTGACCACGGAGACGACCGCGCCGCCCGAGAAGCCCCTCGATCCCGAGGTGACCTACCCCGCCGCCCTGGGCAACCAGATGGGCGCCCGGGGAATCTAGCACCACTAAACTTGGGCCTTGTGCCTGACCTCAGTGAGATCTCCGAACCAGTCGTGAGCGCGGCCGTCGCCGCCGCTCTCGCCGCCATCGCCGCCGCGAACGACTCCGCGGCCCTGAAAACCGTGCGCACCGAGCACACCGGCGAGGCCTCCCCGCTGGCCCGGCTGAACGCCCTGATGCGCAGTGTGCCCGGCAACCAGAAGGCCGCCGCCGGCAAGCTCCTCGGCCAGGCCCGAGGTGCCGTGGCGCAGGCGTTCGCGGCCCGCGAGGCAGCGATCACCGAGGCTGAGGCCACCGCCCAGCTCGCCGCCGAAACGGTCGACGTGACCGCGGCGGCGTCCGCCTGGAACCCAGGGGCACGGCATCCGCTCACCCTGTTGCAGGAACGTGTCGCGGACGTCTTCGTCGGCATGGGCTGGGAGGTCGCCGAGGGCCCCGAGCTCGAGAGCGAGTGGTTCAACTTCGACGCGCTCAACTTCGACGAGGACCACCCGGCCCGCGCCATGCAGGACACCTTCTTCATCGACCCGCCCGAGGCGCACCTGGTGCTGCGCACCCACACCTCGCCCGTGCAGCTGCGTGCCCTGCTGTCCCGCGAGCTGCCCGTGTACGTCGTCGCGCCCGGCCGGGTATTCCGCACCGACGAGCTCGACGCCACGCACACGCCCGTGTTCCACCAGATCGAGGGCATCGCCGTCGACAAGGGTCTGACCATGGCGCACCTGCGCGGCACCCTGGACCACTTCGTCAAGGCCATGTTCGGCCCCGAGGCCAAGGTGCGCCTCCGCCCCAACTACTTCCCGTTCACCGAGCCCAGCGCCGAACTCGACCTGTGGCACCCGACCTTCAAGGACGGCGCCCGCTGGATCGAGTGGGGCGGCTGCGGCATGGTCAACGCCAATGTGCTGCGTTCCGCCGGGATCGACCCGGAGGTCTATTCCGGATTCGCGTTCGGCGTCGGCGTCGAACGGGCACTGATGTTCCGAAATGATGTGAAGGATATGCACGACATGGTCGAAGGCGACGTCCGGTTCAGCCAGCAGTACGGGATGTCCGTCTGATGCGCGTTCCACTGAGCTGGCTGGGCGAGTTCGTCGACCTGGCCCCGGGCACCACACCCGAAGACGTGCACGCCGCCCTGGTCAGCGTGGGACTCGAAGAGGAGGAAATCCACCGCTTCGAGCTGACCGGGCCAATCGTGGTCGGCCAGGTGCTCGCGTTCGTCGGCGAAGAGCAGACCAACGGCAAGACCATCAACTGGTGCCAGGTGCGCGTCGCCCCTGACGGCGAGCTCGCGGCGGATGGCGGCCCGGCCGTGCACGGCATCGTCTGCGGCGCCCACAACTTTGTCGTCGGTGACAAGGTCGTCGTGACCCTGCCCGGCGCCGTACTCCCCGGCCCGTTCCCGATCGCACCGCGCAAGACCTACGGCCACGTGTCCGACGGCATGATCGCCTCGGCCCGCGAACTCGGCCTCGGCGACGAGCACGACGGCATCCTCGTGCTCGGCAGCCTCGGGCTCGACCCCGAGATCGGCACGGATGCGATCAGCCTGCTGGGTCTGGACGACACCGCCGTCGAGATCAACGTCACGCCCGACCGGGGCTACGCCTTCTCGATCCGCGGCGTCGCCCGCGAGTATGCGCACGCCACGGGGGCGGCCTTCCGCGACCCGGCACTCGCCCTGACGGCGGACGCGTCCACGGTCGCCTTCCCGGTTTCGATCCACGATGCGGCACCGGTCCGCGGTCGCGTCGGCGCGAGCGTGTTCGTCACCCGCGCGGTGCGCGGCGTGGACCCCACCCGGCCGTCGCCGGCCTGGTTGATCGCCCGGCTGAAGCTTGCCGGCATCCGTTCGATCTCGCTGATCGTCGACGTCACCAACTATGTGATGATCGAGCTCGGCCAGCCGATCCACGGCTACGACCTGGACAAGCTGACCGGCGGCATCACCGTGCGACGTGCAGAGCCGGGCGAGAAGTTCACCACCCTCGACGACGTCACTCGCACCCTGAACGCCGAAGACATGCTGATCACCGACGAGTCCGGGCCGATCGGCCTGGCCGGTGTGATGGGTGGCCAGAGCACCGAGATCGGCTCCGCGACCACGAATGTGCTGATCGAGGCGGCGAACTTCGACCCGGTGTCGATCGCGCGCACCGCCCGCCGGCACAAGCTGCCGAGCGAGGCGTCCCGCCGTTTCGAGCGCGGGGTGGACCCGGCCGTGGCCGCGGTCGCCGCCGCGCGCGTCGTGCAGCTGCTGGTCGAACTCGCCGGGGGAGAGGCCGACGGCCTCGGCTCCCTGCACGACGCCACCCCCGACACCGCTCCGATATACCTGCCGACCGGTTTCATCTCCGGCTTGATCGGCCTCGAGTACACCCGGGACGAGGTGCGCTCCTCCCTGGCCGAGATCGGCGCCTCGCTCGAGGAGACCCAGACCGGGCTGAGCGTCACCGCGCCGAGCTGGCGCCCCGACCTGACCGACAAGTGGACCCTGGCCGAGGAGGTCGCCCGCATCGTCGGCTACGACCGGATACCCTCGGTGCTGCCCGTCGCCCCGCCCGGGCGCGGCCTCACCCACGCGCAGACCCTGCGCCGCCAGGTCGCGCAGACCCTCGCAGCCACCGGTCACACCGAGGTGCTCGCGTACCCGTTCGTGGCGGAGAAGTCGAACAACTCGTTCGGGCTGCCCGTCGGCCCGAAAGTGCCGCAGATCCGGGTCGCGAACCCGCTCGACGGGGAGGCGCCGTTCCTGCGCACCTCGATCCTGCCGGGCCTGCTCCAGATCGCACACCGCAACCGTTCGCGTGGGATCGTCGACCTGGCCGTCTTCGAACTGGGCCTGGTGTTCCGGCCGGTGGCGGGCATCCGTTACGGCGGTGACGTCGTGCCACCCGGCGCGGTGCGGCCGAGTGCACAGCTGGAGGCCGAGCTGAACGCCGGCATCCCGCCGCAGCCCCTGTCGGTGGCGGTCGTGCTGACCGGCGCCGTGGTGCGGCCCCAGCCGGGGCAACCCCCCGTGGCCGCCAGCTGGCGGCACGCCCTCGCCGCCGTGCAGCAGGTCGCGCTGGCCGCCGGCGTGCCGATCACCGTTCGCCAGGGTTCGCACCAGGCCCTGCATCCCGGCCGCACCGCCGAGCTGTTCGTGACGACGGATGCCGGCGCCACCTCGGTCGGCTACGCCGGCGAACTTCTCCCCAGCATCGCCCGCGGCGCGGACCTGCCCGCGGTCGTCGCCGTCGCCGAGATCGACCTCACCGCCGTGTTCGCGGAGGCCGGGGCCGAGCTGCGCGCCACCCCGATCGCCACAATGCCGGCCGCCACGCAGGACCTGTCCCTCGTGGTGGACGCCGGCGTGCCGGCCGGGGACGTGCTCCGCACGCTGCTCGAGGGCTGCGGTCCGCTGCTCGACCACGCCGAGCTCGTCGACGACTACCGCGGCACGGGTGTGGTGACCGGACGTAAGTCGCTGACGTTCGCGCTGCGGTTCCGGGCGCCGGACCGCACCCTCACCGCCGCGGAGGCCAGCGACGCCAAGCTCGCCGGCGTCGCGGTGGCGGCCGCCCGCTTCGGGGCCACCCTCCGCGAGTAGCGCTCACCGGCGCCAGCTCGTCTCCCGCCGAGAGTCGCCCGTTCCGCCGATAATCGCCGCGTACGCGGCGATTATCGGCGCAAACGGCGATTCTCGGCGCGCGGGGCGGCGCGCTAGGTTGGGAACATGTCTTTTTCGGTGGCGGTGGCAGGTGCGAGTGGCTACGCGGGTGGTGAATTGTTGCGTCTGCTGGCCGGGCACCCCGACTTCGCGGTGCGCACGGTCACGGCGCACAGCAATGCGGGCCAGCGTCTGATCGACGTTCAGCCGCACCTGCGCTCGCTCGCACACCTCACCTTGGTCGACACCACGCCCGAAACCCTCGCCGGGCACGACGTGGTGTTCCTCGCCCTGCCGCATGGGGCATCCGGTGCCCTGACCGCGCACCTGCCGGCTGACACGCTCGTCGTGGACTGCGGCGCCGACCACCGGCTCGAGAGCGCATCCGACTGGGCGGCGTTCTACGGCGGGGACTACTTCGGCGCCTGGGCCTACGGTGTGCCCGAGCTTCCCGTGGCGGGCGGCACGCAACGCTCCCGGCTGGCCGGCTCCCGCCGCATCGCCGCTCCCGGCTGCAACGCGAGCACGGTGGCGCTGGCGCTGGCGCCGGGCATCCGTGCCAGCGTGATCGAGCCCGAAGACCTGGTCGCGGTGCTCGCGGTCGGACCCTCCGGCGCGGGCAAGAGTCTGAAGCTGCCGAACCTCGCCGGCGAGATCCTCGGCTCCGCGAACCCCTACGCGGTGGGCGGTGTGCACCGCCACATCCCCGAGATCCAGCAGAGCCTGCGCTGGGCGGGGGCTGCGAAATCGACCATCTCGTTCACACCGGTGATCGTGCCGATGAGTCGCGGCATCCTCTGCACCGCCACGGCCCGCCTCGTGCCCGGCACCTCCGCGGCCGCGGTGCGCGCCGCCTGGGAGCAGGCCTACGCCGACGAGCCGTTCGTGCACGTGCTGCCCGAGGGTCGGTTCCCGCGCACGGCCGACGTGCTCGGTGCCAATACCGCCCTGATCGGCCTCGCCGTCGACGAGGCCGTGGGCCGCGTCGTGACGATCACCGCCGTCGACAATCTCACCAAAGGCACCGCCGGTGCCGCCATCCAGTCCGCCAACCTGGCCCTGGGACTGCCCGAAACCGCGGGCCTTTGCACGAATGGAGTCGCCCCATGAGTGTCACCGCCCCCTCCGGGTTCGCCGCCGCCGGCGTCACCGCCGGTCTGAAGCATTCCGGCGGGCTCGACCTCGCCGTCGTGCAGAACCTCGGCCCGCTCACCAGCGCGGCCAGCGTCTTCACCAGCAACCGCTGCAAGGCGAACCCCGTTCTCTGGAGCGAGCAGGTCATGAAGACCGGCCGGGTCAAGGCCATCGTGCTCAACTCGGGCGGCGCGAACTGCTACACCGGCAGCATCGGCTTCCAGACCACGCACGCCACGGCCGAGGCCATCGCCGACCGCCTGGCGATCTCCGCCGGCGAGGTGCTGGTCTGCTCCACCGGCCTGATCGGCGAGCAGCTCGACCTGGGCAAGATCACCGCCGGCGTCTGGGATGCCACCCTCGCTTTGCAGGGTGAGACGGCCACCTCCGACGCCGCCGGCCTCGCCGCGGCACAGGCGATCATGACCACCGACACGACGCCCAAGCAGACCATGCTCGTGGCCGACGCCGGCTGGATCATCGGCGGCATGGCCAAGGGCGCCGGCATGCTCGCACCCGGCCTGGCCACCATGCTCGTGGTGCTGACCACCGACGCCGTGCTCGACTCCGAGCAACTCGACGTGGCCCTCCGCCAGGCAACCC
Source organism: Cryobacterium sp. TMT3-29-2 (assembly GCF_004564305.1). Taxonomy (NCBI): domain Bacteria; kingdom Bacillati; phylum Actinomycetota; class Actinomycetes; order Micrococcales; family Microbacteriaceae; genus Cryobacterium; species Cryobacterium sp. TMT3-29-2. The sequence continues at coordinate 10,503 of NZ_SOGK01000069.1, read as the reverse complement.
GGGTCACGTTCGACCGCCTCGACTCCGACGGCTGCATGTCGACCAACGACACCGTCACCCTCCTCGGCTCCGGCGCGAGCGGGGTCACCGCCGACCTGGCCGAGTTCACGGATGCCCTGATCGCCATCTGCCAGGACCTCACCCTGCAGCTGCAGGCCGACGCCGAGGGGTCCGCCCACGACGTGGCCATCACGGTGCGGAACGCCGGCACCGAGACCGACGCCGTCACGGTCGCCCGCGCCGTCTCCCGCAGCAACCTGTTCAAGACCGCCATCTTCGGCAACGACCCGAACTGGGGCCGCGTGCTCGCCGCGGTCGGCACGACCGACGCCGCCTTCGACCCCTACGGCATCGACGTCTCCATCAATGGTGTGCAGGTCTGCACCGCGGGGGAGCCCGACCAGCCGCGCGAGCTCGTCGACTTGACCCCCCGCTCGGTCTCCGTGCTGATCGACCTGCACGAGGGAACCGAGACGGCCACACTCTGGACCAACGACCTCACCCACGCCTACGTCGAAGAGAACAGCGCGTACTCGAGTTGAGTCTGATCCTGAAGAACGCAGGCGACGGGGCAACCACCGGTGACGAGACGAACAGCCGGGCGGAGGCGGCCGTCAAGGCTGCCACGCTGATCGAGTCGCTGCCCTGGCTCAAGCGGTTCCACGACCAGATCATCGTGGTTAAGTTCGGCGGCAACGCCATGGTCAGCGAGGAACTGCAGCGCGCGTTCGCCGAGGACATGGTCTACCTGCGCTACGCCGGCATCCGCCCGGTCGTCGTGCACGGCGGCGGCCCGCAGATTTCGGCAATGCTCGACCGGCTCGGCATCGAGAGCGAGTTCCGCGGCGGCTACCGGGTGACCACGCCCGAGGCGATGGACGTGGTGCGCATGGTGCTCACCGGCCAGATCAACCGCGAGCTGGTCAGCCGCATCAACCAGCACGGCCCCCTGTCGGCCGGGCTTTCCGGCGAGGACGCCGGGCTGTTCCAGGGCCGCCGGCGCGGCACCGTCATCGACGGCGAGGAGGTCGACCTCGGGCTGGTCGGCGACGTGATCGGCGTCGACCCCGCGGCCGTGCACGCCCAGCTCGCCGCCGGCCGCATCCCGGTCGTCTCCTCGATCGCACCCGACACGGATGTCCCGGGCCAGTCCCTGAACATCAACGCCGACGCCGCCGCCGCGGCCCTCGCGGTCGCCCTCGGCGCCGCCAAACTGGTCATCCTGACTGATGTTGCCGGGCTGTACAGCGACTGGCCCAACCGCGACTCGCTGGTGTCGGTCATCGACGTGGACTCGCTCCGCTCCCTGCTTCCGGGGCTCGAGTCGGGGATGATCCCCAAGATGACGGCCTGCCTCGACGCTGTCGAGGGCGGGGTCGCGAAGGCGGCCATCATCGACGGCCGCGTGCCGCACTCGATCCTGCTCGAGGTCTTCACCGGCAGCGGGATCGGAACCGAAGTGGTCCCGGCATGAGCGCTACGCACACAGAATCGAGCACTGAGCAGATGGCCGACTCCGGAACCCACGATTGGCGCGAGCGTTTCAACGACGCCCTGATGCGCACGATCGCACCGCCGCTGGCGATGCTCGTGCGCGGCGAGGGCTGCTACGTCTGGGACGACGAGGGCACCGAGTACCTCGACTTCCTCGCTGGAATCGCCGTGAACTCGCTCGGCCACGCGCATCCGGCCCTCGTCGCGGCCGTCACCGACCAGGCCGGCCGGCTCGCCCACGTCTCCAACTACTTCGCGTCGCCGCCGCAACTGGAACTGGCCGAACGGCTGAAGCGCATCACCGGTGCGGGCCGCGCCGGCCGGGTCTACTTCTGCAACTCCGGCGCCGAGGCCAACGAGGCCGCGTTCAAGCTGGCCCGACTGAACACCGCCGGCGGCCACCGCACCCGCATCCTCTCCCTGCACGACTCGTTCCACGGTCGCACCATGGGTGCGCTCGCCCTCTCCGGCAAGCCGTCCATGCGTGAGCCGTTCCTGCCCGTGCCCGGCGGGGTCGAGCACATCCACGCCACGCTCGAGGCTCTCGACGCCGCCATCGACGACACCGTCGCCGCCCTTTTCCTCGAGCCCGTGCAGGGTGAGGCCGGCGTGATCGACCTGCCGGACGGGTTCCTCCGGCGTGCCAGAGAACTCTGCACCCGACACGGCGTCCTACTCATCCTCGACGAGGTGCAGACCGGCGCCGGCCGCACCGGCAAGTGGTTCGCCCACCAGCACGAGCGCATCCTTCCCGATGCCCTCACGCTCGCGAAGGGGATCGGCGGCGGCTTGCCGATCGGCGCCCTGGTCACCTTCGGGGCCGCGTCGGAGCTGTTCCAGCGCGGTCAGCACGGCTCGACCTACGCCGGCAACCCGCTCGTCACGGCCACCGCGAACGCGGTGCTCGGCACCATTGAGTCCGAGGGACTGGTCGCCAATGCGGCGCGGCGCGGCGAGCAGCTGCGGGAGATCCTCGCCGGATTCGACTCCGCGCTGATCGGCGAGGTGCGCGGCCGCGGACTCCTGCTCGGGGTCGGTCTGACCGAACCGGTCGCCCTGCGCCTGGCCGCCGCGGCCCAGAGCAACGGCCTGATCGTGAACGCCGCGAACGAGTCCACCATCCGTCTGGCTCCGCCCCTCATCGTCGGCGACGCCGAACTGGCCGATTTCGAGCGCCGATTCGGGCGCGCTCTGGCCAGCCTCTAGAGTTGAACAATCTATTCCTGACAGTGAAAGTGACTCCGTGACCCGCCATTTCCTGCGCGACGACGATATCTCACCGGCCGAACAGGCCGAGATCCTCGACCTTGCCCTGGAGCTGAAGCGCGACCGATTCGCGGCCAAACCCCTGGCCGGCCCGCAGACCGTGGCCGTCATCTTCGACAAGTCCTCGACCCGCACCCGGGTCTCCTTCGCCGTGGGAATCGCCGACCTCGGTGGCAGTCCGCTGATCATCAGCACCGCGAACAGCCAGCTCGGCGGCAAGGAAACCGCCTCCGACACGGCCCGTGTGCTCGAACGCCAAGTGGCCGCGATCGTCTGGCGCACCTACGGTCAGGCCGGACTCGAGGAGATGGCCCTCGGTACCACGGTGCCCGTCGTCAACGCCCTCTCCGACGACTTCCACCCCTGCCAGCTGCTCGCCGACCTGCTCACCATCCGCGAGCACCGCGGCGACCTCGCCGGCCAGACGCTCGTGTTCGTCGGCGACGGCGCCTGCAACATGGGCCAGTCCTACCTGCTCGCCGGCGCGACCGCGGGTATGCACGTGCGCATCGCCTCCCCGGCCGGCTACACGCCCACCGACGCGGTCGTCGCGGATGCCGCGGCCATCGCCCTGCACACAGGCGGCTCCGTCGAGCTCTTCACCGACCCGCTCGCCGCCGTCGCCGACGTCGACGTGGTCATCACCGACACCTGGGTGTCGATGGGCAAGGAAGAGGAGAAGGCGACCCGCCTCAGCGACCTCGGCCGCTACCGGGTGGACGCGGCCATGATGGCCCTCGCCAAGCCCGACGCGCACTTCATGCACTGCCTGCCCGCCGACCGCGGGTATGAGGTCGACGCCGACGTGATCGACGGCACGCAGAGCATCATTTGGGACGAGGCGGAGAACCGCCTACACGCCCAGAAGGCGCTGCTCGTCTGGCTGCTCGCCCAAAACCCCCGCATATAGTGCCCGTTCCGGTCGAGAGTGCCCGGTAGAGCGGTCACTCTCGACCGGAACGGCCACTCTCGGGCGTGGCCGCGTATCCGTAAACTTGAACAGATCTATATATAGGGAGAACCATGGCTGAACGCGTTGTGCTGGCATATTCGGGCGGACTCGACACCTCGGTCGGCATCGGCTGGCTGAAGGATGCGACCGGCAAAGAGGTCGTGGCCCTCGCCATCGACGTGGGACAGAGCGGCGAGGATATGGACGTCATCCGCCAGCGCGCCCTAGACTGCGGCGCCGTGGAGTCCATCGTCGTCGACGCGAAGGACGAGTTCGCCAGCGACTACGTCGTGCCGGCCCTCAAGGCCAACGCGCTCTACCAGAAGCGTTACCCGCTCGTCTCCGCGCTCAGCCGCCCGCTGATCGCCAAGTACCTGGCCTCAACGGCCAAGGAGCTCGGCGCGAACAGCGTCGCGCACGGCTGCACAGGCAAGGGCAACGACCAGGTGCGCTTCGAGGCCGCCGTCGCCGCCCTCGCCCCCGAGCTCACGTCGCTCGCCCCGGTGCGCGACTTCGCCCTCACCCGCGACAAGGCCATCGAATACGCTGCCCTGCACAACCTGCCCATCGCGCAGTCGAAGAAGAGCCCCTACTCGATCGACCAGAACGTCTACGGCCGGGCGGTCGAGACCGGTTTCCTCGAAGACCCGTGGAACGCCCCGATCGAGGACCTCTACACCTACACGCAGGACCCGGCCGTGACCCGCGAACCCACCGAGGTCGTCATCAGCTTCGACCAGGGTGTGCCCGTCGCGATCGACGGTGTCGCCGTGACCCCGCTGCAGGCCATCGAAATGATGAACCTCCTCGCCGGAAACCAGGGCGTCGGCCGGATTGACATCGTCGAGGACCGCCTCGTCGGCATCAAGAGCCGCGAGGTCTACGAGGCCCCCGCCGGCATCGCCCTGATCGCCGCGCACGAAGAGCTCGAGAACATGACCGTGGAGCGCGACCTGGCCCGCTACAAGCGCTCGGTCGAGTCTAAGTGGGCGGAACTCGTCTACGACGGCCTCTGGTTCTCCGGTCTGAAGCGCGCCCTCGACGTGTTCATCGATGAGACGCAGAAGCACGTGACCGGCGACATCCGGCTGAAGATGCACGCCGGCACCGCCGTCGTCACCGGCCGGAAGTCGACGAAGAGCCTCTACGACTTCAACCTCGCCACCTACGACACCGGTGACACCTTCGACCAGTCCATGGCCAAGGGCTTCATCGAGCTGTGGTCGCTGCCGAGCAAGATCTCGGCCCGCCGCGACCTCGCCGGCAAGTAGGACTGACGTGGCTGGCGACAAGGGCACGACCGAGAACCGCGCCGGAAAGGCGGGCGCCCTCTGGGGCGGCCGCTTCGCCGGGGGACCGTCGCCGGAACTGGCGAGACTGAGCAAGTCGACCCAGTTCGACTGGCCGCTGGCTCCCTATGACATCCGCGGCTCCCAGGCACACGCGCGGGCCCTGGCCGCGGCCGGTTACCTGACCGACCCGGAACTCGTCGCCATGATCGCCGGCCTCGACACCCTGATGCAGGCGGTCCTCGATCAGAGCTTCCGGCCCGCGGAATCCGACGAAGACGTGCACTCGTCGCTGGAACGCGGCCTGATCGACATCGTCGGCGTCGAACTCGGCGGCAAGCTGCGCGCCGGCCGCAGCCGCAACGACCAGGTCGCAACCCTGGTACGGATGCTGCTGCGCGACAAGGCGCAGGGGATCGCCGCCCACGTGATCGACCTGATCGACGCGCTGGCGTCGCAGGCCGAGGCGAACGACGACGCCATCATGCCGGGCCGCACGCATTTGCAACACGCCCAGCCGGTGCTGCTCGCCCACCACCTGTACGCGCACTGCTGGCCGCTCGTGCGCGACCTCGAGCGCATCACCGACTGGAACAGGCGCGCCGACTTCTCGCCGTACGGGTCGGGGGCCCTGGCCGGCAACACGCTCGGTCTCGACGCCAACCTGGTGGCGGCCGACCTCGGCTTCGGCGCCGTGGTCGAGAACTCGATCGACGGCACCGCGAGCCGCGACCTGGTCGCCGAGTTCGCCTACATCACCGCGCAGATCGGTATCGACCTGTCCCGCCTGGCCGAGGAGATCATCCTCTGGAACACTCGTGAGTTCGGCTTCGTCACCCTCGACGACTCTTACTCGACCGGGTCGTCGATCATGCCGCAGAAGAAGAACCCGGACATCGCCGAGCTGGCCCGCGGCAAGTCGGGACGCCTGATCGGCAACCTGACCGGGCTGCTGACCACGCTCAAAGGGCTGCCGCTCGCCTACAACCGCGACCTGCAGGAAGACAAGGAACCCGTCTTCGACTCGATCGAGACGCTCGAGGTGCTGCTGCCGGCCTTCAGCGGAATGATCGCGACCCTGACCTTCCACACCGAACGGATGGCCGAGCTCGCCCCCCAGGGATTCTCCCTGGCCACCGACGTCGCCGAGTGGCTCGTCAAGCAGCAGGTCACGTTCCGCGACGCGCACGAGATCACCGGCTCTCTGGTGAAGTACGCGGAGCAGAACGGGCTCGACCTGCACGAAGTCGACGATGCCGCGCTGCTCGCGCTGTCGCCGCACCTCACGCCGGACGTGCGTGAGGTGCTCACCATCACCGGTTCGGTGTCCCGCCGCGACGGCCAGGGCGGCACCGCCCCGGTGCGCGTGGCCGAGCAGCGCGCGGTGCTTGTCACCCGGGTGCGCGCACTGGCGACTGCGCTCGGCATGTGACCCTCGAAGACGGCATTCTGGCGCGACCGGCGGTTGAGGTCGCGCCACTGCTGCTGGGCGCGGTGCTCAGCCGGGCCGGGGTCCGACTGCGCATCACCGAAGTGGAGGCCTACCTCGGCGTGGGCATTGATCCCGGCTCGCACGCCTTCCGAGGCCAGACCCGGCGCAACGCCTCGATGTTCGGCCCGAGCGGTCACCTCTACGCGTACTTCAGCTATGGCATGCATGTCTGCGCGAACATCGTCTGCTCGCCGGACGGCGAGGCCTCGGCCGTGCTGCTTCGCGCCGGCGAGGTCATCGACGGTGAAGCCTCGGCACGGATGCGCCGCCCCACCTCACGCAGTGACCGCGACCTCGCGCGCGGCCCCGCTCGGCTCACGCTGGCGCTCGGCATCGGACTGGGAGACGACGGCGCGGACCTCGGTCAGGCACCGTTCGCGTTGACCCTGCCTCCCGAACCGGTCGCTTTTTGCAGTGGACCCCGCACCGGGGTGGGCGGCGCCGGTGGAGGAGCGGAGTATCCGTGGCGATTCTGGATCCCGGGCGACGCGTCGGTGTCGCCGTACCGCCGGCACCCGAAGCTAGGCGCTCCGCAGGGACCTCTCTAGGCTCGGGCCGTCGCCGGGCCGCGCCGCGGCATCCGTCGTCACGGTGTCGCGGAGATTTTCGGGAATCGCCGGTTCTGCTGGCTGGCCGGAGCGGCATGTCGCGAAACTCTCCGCAGTTACGTGCAACTGGTGGCCACGGATGTCCTCGGACTCGGCCCTGGTACTTCCGCCCCGTTCGACGCCGGGCACGGAGCTGCACCCGTGATGCCCACTACGTCAGGGCGATCTGCACCAGGGCGGCGCACGCGCACGCCCAGATCAGGCTGGCCAGGGTGCCGATGATGAACCGCTCGCGGGCCTCGGCAGTGGCCAGCTCGGTGAACCGGCCGACACCCTTGATCGCCACGACAACCGCGATGGCCTCCGGGAAACCGGCCAGGATCGCCCCGGCCACGGCCAGGCGCTCCAGGATGCCGATCATCAAGCCGCCGCGCAGCACCTCGTGCACGAAAGCACCCCGAGCACCGTGTGCACCGGGCGCACCGGGAGCGTCTTCCGTGCCGGCGGCAGCGGGCGCATCTGTCGGAGCCGGCTCCGGTGCAATGGGCGCAACCGGGGCGCCGTTCTCGACCAGGATTCCGCCGTGCTGACCCTGGGGGACCGAGTTGTTCGTGGCCAGCCGCAGCGCGAGCAGCGCCGCCGGGCCGCCGCCGACCACGGCGAGGCCGAGGGCCAGCATGCCGAGGAGCACGCCCGACACGGTCGCACCGCCGGGGGAGGGGAGCGCGGCGATCATGAGTGCCGCCGCGAGGGCGCCGGCGGCGATCGCGGCGAACTGCAGCCTCTGGCGTCGGAACGCGAGGATGGCGAAGACCAGCGAGCCGGAGGTGACGACCAGGAGCGTCATCCAGTAGAGGTAGGCCACGATCGGGAAGGACGAGGAGATCATGTGGAGGGGTCCGTTTCGGTCGCGGCGTGCTCGAGGTTCTCCAGCAGCCTAACCAGTGCGGGCTGGGCGGACTGGTCGACCCTCCAGAGGGCGTTTCGGATGCGCTGGCTGACGGCCGCGGGGGAAATGCCGAGTTCGGCGGCGATCTCCACCTGGGACATCCCGCTCACCAGCAGGTCGATGGCCGCCCAGCCCTCCGGGGAGCGACGCTGGCGCAGCAGCAGCAGGGTGGTGATCAGCGCCTCCACCGCGTCGGTGTCAAGCAACGGGGCGGCGCGACCGGAGGCAGGGGCGGCAGGACGATCACCATCACCAGCCGGGTCGGCCACGGCACGGTCGATCGCCGGGTCGGACTCGAGGCTGAACCGGGCCTCGGCCTTCTTCGCCCGCGTCACGGCCGCCCGGGCCGCGACGAACGCGCCGCCGGAGGCCTGCCGGGTCGTCTCCGCCAGGGGAGTGCGCAGATCGCCGATGCCGAGCCCGATGCTCCAGTGGCCGGAGCGATGCAGCGCGAGAACCGCGGCGAGGCTCGTGCCCGCATCGGGCAGCAGCAGCTGGATCTCGTCGCCGGCCGTTTGGTCGGGCGGCAGCGTGAACGCCGGGCCGAACGCGGCCACGAGTTCAGCGATCATCTCGCCCGCTCGATCGCGATCGTTGCGGCTGCCGATCTGGTCGGCTGTGATGACGAACATGGGCAGGACCTCCGACGGAGCTGGTGGACTGATCTAAAGCTTCCAAGCTGAATATACTCTCATTCAGCTTCTAGACTTAATATGCGTCGATCAAGGTCGGGCCATGAACCCCTGGGCAGTGAGACGGGCGCTGGTAACCTTGACTCGTGTCAGATCCAGCCATCCTCGCCCTGCAAGCCAACGACCCGACCTTTGACGACGTCTGGGAGGAGATCTCCTGGCGAGGCCTGGTTCAGGTGTCCACCGACACCGGTGAACTGCGCGAGCTGCTCGCTGGGCCGCCGGTCACGTTCTACTGCGGCTTCGACCCGACCGCCCCGAGCCTGCACCTCGGTAACCTCGTGCAGCTGCTGCTCATGCGCCGGCTGCAGCTGGCCGGCCACAAGCCCCTCGGCCTGGTCGGCGGGTCCACCGGCCTGATCGGCGATCCGCGCCCCACAGCCGAGCGCACCCTGAACTCCCGGGATGTCGTCGGCCAGTGGGTGGGCTACCTCCAGGCCCAGGTCTCGCGCTTTCTGAGCTCGGAGGGTGACAACGCCGTCACCCTGGTGAACAACCTCGACTGGACCGCCCCACTCAGCGCCATCGACTTCCTGCGCGACATCGGCAAATACTTCCGGGTCGGCAGCATGCTCAAAAAGGATGCCGTCAGCGCCCGGCTGAATTCCGACGCCGGCATCAGCTACACCGAGTTCAGCTACCAGGTGCTGCAGGGGATGGACTTCCTCGAGCTGTTCCGCACGTACGGCTGCGTGCTGCAAACCGGAGGCAGCGACCAGTGGGGCAACCTCACCAGCGGCATCGACCTCATCCGCAAGGCGGAGGGGGAGGGTGCCCACGCCATCGGCACCCCGCTGATCACCAACAGTGACGGCACCAAGTTCGGCAAGAGCGAGGGCAACGCGGTGTGGCTGGACCCCACCCTCACCAGCCCGTACGCGTTTTATCAGTTCTGGCTCAACACCGACGATGCCGACGTCATCAACCGGCTCAAGGTGTTCACCTTCCTGACCCGGGCCGACATCGCGGAACTCGAGGAGGCCGTGGCGACGGAACCGTTCAAACGCCTCGCCCAGCGCACGCTCGCTGTGTCGGTGACGAGCCTCGTTCACGGCAGGGCCGCAACGGATGCTGCCATCCAGGCCGCGCACGCCCTCTTCGGTCAGGGCGAGCTGTCCGATCTCGACGAGGCCACCCTCGAAGCTGCCCTGCGGGAACTTCCCAACACGACGACCGCACCGCACGCCCCTGTGGTTCAGCTGTTGGTCGACACCGGACTCAGCATGAGTCTGAGCGAAGCGCGCCGTGCCATCAGCCAGGGTGGGGTCTACCTCAACAACGTGAAGGTGCTGGCCGACGACCAGACCATCGAGGGTGCCGTGCTTCCCGGGGGAGTGGCCGTGCTGCGCCGCGGGAAGAAGACCCTGGCCGGCGTCTTCGTCGTCTGATTCAGGGCCTGATTCAGGGTCTGATTCAGTNGGTGTGACACGCCCGGGCGGTGTCTGGTTTTGACGGCTGTGGGTGGGGACCGTAATGTATTCAAACGTACCCCACAGGTGCGGAAAGCCGCAGAGCTTCCCGGCCTCATGTGGAACCAAAGTTTTTAGCTTCGTCTCATGCTTGTTCCTGTTTCAGGTGGGTGTGGGGGAGGCCTAAGATTGTAACTTTCTCCGGCTGCGTGTTTGGTCTGGTGGGTGGTGGTTCGGGTCGCTTCGGCGGGCTGGAATTGGCTGCTTTTCCGTGATTTGACAGGAATTGGCCGGGCAGCTAAGTTATACAAGTTGCCTCGAAGCGACAGCCTAATTTGGGCCTGAAGTCGAGTGCGTCCGATCCTTGAGAACTCAACAGCGTGCACAATGTCAAATGCCAAAAACCTCGGCC
>NZ_SOGK01000111.1:0-12137 GCF_004564305.1 Cryobacterium sp. TMT3-29-2 | reverse complement strand
ACTCCGGTGATCAGGCCGGCGGTCGCCCGCCGCGCTCACGCACCCGGGTCAGCCCGACCACCAACCCGGACGCCCCGGTCGCCACCCCGGCCGCCGGCACGCACGATGGAGGCGGCGCCGAGCACCACGACGGCAATAGCGCCCCGCGTCGGCGCAGCCGCACGCGACGCCACGCCCCGCAGGCCGGCGCCCCCAGCTAAGGCGGTCCCTGCCAGGCAGCGCCCCCGCTTCGGCGGGGGCGCTTTCGTTTGCGGGCTCGCGGCTCGTGGCGTCAGCCGTAGACGGGTGCCGAGCCGATTCCCTGCTCGATGATGCGCTCCAGCACCTCGGGCGCCGTCGTGTTCTCGGCCAGGCGGTTCGGCTTGCCCTCGCCGTGGTAATCGCTGGACCCGGTGACGAAAAGCCCGTACTTCTCGGCGAGCGCGTAGAGGCGGGCCTTCGCCTCGGGCTTGTTCTCGCGGTGCTCGAGCTCGAGGCCGAAGAGGCCGGCCTCGGCAAGCCGGGCCAATTTCGTCTCCGGGATGACGTCCATCGCCCCGCGCGTCGCCGGATGCGCGATGACCGGCACCCCACCGGCCGCACGCACGAGGGTGATGGCCCGCAGCGGGTCCGGCGCGTAGTGCGGCTGGTAGTAGCCCGCCTCCCAGTGCAGGATTCCCGCGAATGCCTCGCTCCGGGTGAGCGCCAACCCGCGGGCCACCAAGGCGTCGGCGATGTGCGGGCGTCCGACCGTCGCATCCGGTGTGGTCTGCTCGAGGACGTCCGCCCAGGTCAGGGCGTAGTCGACTCCGATGCGTGCCACCATCTGTTCGGCGCGCACCAGCCGGGCCTGCCGCACCCGGGCGGTTTCGGCCACGATGCCCGCGTTGGACGGGTCGAACAGGTACGCGAGCAGGTGCACGCTGGCGAAGCCCACCCGGGTGCTGAACTCCATGCCGGGGATGAGCGTGAGCCCGGCCGTGCGGGCGGCGGCACTGGCCTCGGCCCAGCCGGCGGTCGAATCGTGGTCGGTCAGCGCGAGAGTGCCGAGGCCGGCGGCGGCGGCGGCCCGCACGAGCTGCGCCGGGGTTTCCGTGCCATCCGACACACTCGAATGCGTGTGCAGGTCGATCGGACCGCTGAATCGTCGAGCACCAGGCATTCCCCCATGCTAGTTGTGCGGCGGACCGGGGCCGTCCGCACGGTTCCCAGCCTGCTCGTCTACCGTTGACCGGACATGCTGAATCGACTCCTGCGCACCCTGTTCCTCGGCGCGACCGCCGCACTACTGCTCGTGTTTGGCTGGCCGCAGCTCTTCGGCCTGCAGAACACGTGGGTGGCCGCGCACGCAGTCTCCCTTCGCGGTCTCGCCGTGGCCGGATCGGCCCTGCTGATCGGCGTGCTCCTGGTGCTGCTCGTTGCGATCCGCCCACTCCGCCCGCTGGCCGGCGGGCTCATCGTGCTCCTGCTTCTCTTCGGCATCGGAAACGCCGGCCTGCTGGTCACCCGCGGCCTCGGCGACCCGGCCGGCACACCAGCCCTGGCCGAGACGACGGATGCCGTCACCGTGCTCAGTTGGAACACGCTCGGCGACGAGCCGGGCGCCGCCGCCATCGCCCGGCTCGCCCTCGACCAGAATGCCGACGTCGTCACCCTGCCGGAAACCACCGAGGCCACCGGGGAGGCCGTCGCCGAGGCCATGCGCGCGGGCGGACGGCCGATGTGGGTGCACACCCTGGCCTTCGACCAGATCTCCAAGGCGCGCTCCACGACCCTGCTGATCAGCCCCGACCTCGGCGACTACTCGGTGAGCAACGAGGCCGGCTCCGGGCCTCCCGGCAACACGAACGTGCTGCCGACCGTCGTCGCCGCGCCCGTCGACGGGAACGGCCCCACCATAATCGCGGTGCACGCCGTTGCGCCCATCCGCTTCGAGATGTCGAACTGGCGTTCCGACCTGGACTGGCTCGCCGAGCAGTGCGCCGGAGAGAACGTGATCATGGCCGGCGATTTCAACGCGACGGTCGACCACCTGAGCGGCCGCGAGACATCCGCCGGCGCCGTTCTCGGCGACTGCCGGGACGCGGGACTGGCCACCGGCGCGGGGGCCGTGGGCACCTGGCCGACCTTCGCGCCTGCACTGCTCGGCTCGCCGATCGACCACGTCCTGGCCACCGCGAACTGGCAGGTGCAGAGCATGCGCGTGATCGAGTCGGAAGACGACGCGGGCAGCGACCACCGCCCGATTGTCGCCACCCTCACCCCGACCTCCTAGCGCGCCCGTTCCGGTCGAGAGCGCCCGTTCCGCCGGTCACTCTCGACCGGAACGGACACTCTTCGGGGAGCAATGGGACAATGGCCCATGGCCAATTCCAGCGAAACCGCGATCACCCCCGCTCCCCGATCGAATGAGAACCGCTCCACCACCCCCGGCTCGGCCGGCTTCAAGGCGTACATCTCCAGCGATTGGGCCGAGCGCGTCGAGGTGCTGCCGCCCGCCCGCGAGCAGGCGCCCTTCGCGGCCGCCCGCCGCGAGCTCCTCTCCGCGATGCACCCCGGTCAGCGCCTGATCATCCCCGCCGGCCGCCTCAAGCAGCGCTCCAACGACACCGACTACGCGTTCCGCGCGCACTCGGCCTTCGCCCACCTCACCGGCTGGGGTAGCGACGCCGAGCCCGGCGCCGTGCTGGTGCTCGAGCCCACCGCGACCGGCCACGACGCCACCCTCTACTTCCGAGAGCGGGCCGGCCGCGACTCGGACGAGTTCTACGCGAACCCCGACATCGGCGAATTCTGGATCGGCCCCCGACCCTCGATTTCCCAGGTCGGCGGCGACCTCGGTCTCCCGGTTCGCGGCATCGCCGACCTCACCCTCGTGATGGACACGATCGACAACGAGACCCTCGTGCTGCGGGAGGCCGACCCGCTCTTCACCACCGAGGTCGACGAGGCCCGCCTCCGCTTCGCTGCCGAGAAGGTGCTCACGACCGACGCATCCGACTCCCCGTTCAGCCTCGAAATCAACGGCGACCATGCCGCCGACGAGCAGTTCGCCCGGGGCCTGTCGGAGCTGCGCCTGATCAAAGACTCCTACGAGATCGCCCAGATGCGCCTCGCCGTCGCGGCCACCGGCCGTGGTTTCGAGGACGTCATCCGGGATCTGCCCCGCTCGAGCACCCACCATCGCGGCGAGCGTCTTGTCGAGGGCGTGTTCAACACCCGGGCCCGGTCCGACGGCAACGCGGTCGGCTACGACACGATCGCCGCGTCCGGCCCGCACGCCTGCATCCTGCACTGGACCCGCAACGACGGCGCCGTCGTGCCCGGCGACCTGATCCTGATCGACGCCGGCGTCGAGGTCGACAGCTACTACACCGCCGACATCACCCGCACCCTCCCGGTGGACGGAACCTTCACCGACGTGCAGCGCCGTGTCTACGATGCCGTGCGCGAGGCAGCGGATGCCGCTTTCGCCGTGGCCGTGCCCGGCGCCGTGTTCCGCGACGTGCATGCCGCCGCGATGGCGGTCATCGCCCGCCGCACGGCCGAATGGGGCATGCTCCCCGTCACCGCCGAGGAGGCCCTGCTGCCCGACAATGGCCACCACCGCCGCTACATGGTGCACGGCACCAGCCACCACCTCGGCCTCGACGTGCACGACTGCGCGCAGGCACGCCGCGAGATGTACATGGACGGCGTGATCGAGCCCGGGATGGTGTTCACGATCGAGCCCGGCCTCTACTTCCAGCCCGACGACCTGACGGTGCCGGCGGAATACCGCGGCATCGGCGTGCGAATCGAAGACGACATCCTGATCACCGCGGACGGCCCCGAGAACCTGTCGGCCGGCATCCCCCGCACCTCCGAGGCCGTCGAGGCCTGGATCGCCGCCCTCACCGCCTGACGGCCGAGAACCCCGCACGCGAGTGCGGGCGAATCGCCGGTTTGAGCAACTCATACCGACGATTTACCCGCACGCGCGGCCGTTTGGAGGCGGTGTTTGGAGGCGGTGTTTGGAGGCGGTGTGTGGGTGAGCTCGGAAGCGGTTACGCAGGCGGCGCGGCGGGCGGCTGCGGGGCAGCCGGCGAAGCCGCGGGCGGCTCCTGAGCACGCGGCGGCTCCGACGGATGCGGCGGGGCTGGCACCGCCAGCTCGGCCTCGGCGCGCCCCGCGAGCAGGTTGCGGGCCCGATTGACCAGAGCGCCGTCGACGATCACCTGATAGTTGCTGGCAATCACCTGCATGGTCGATGTGAAGTCGCGCCGGCGGCGATTGAGCGCGGCGCTGACAACCCCGAACAGCATGCCGAACCCGGCACCGATCATGACGGCGGCGAAGACGAACGGCAGGCCCGCGCCATCCGGCGAGAAGATAAAGAACAGCAGCCCGAAGAACACGCCGAGCCAGGCGCCGGAGGCCGCACCGGCCAGCGCGACGCGCCCCCAGGTGAGTTTGCCGGTGACCCGCTCGACCGTCTTGAGGTCGTTGCCGAGGATGGAGACCTGCTTCACGGGGAAGTCGGACGTCGCCAGCGTGTCCACGGCTTCCTGCGCCTCACCATAGGTGGCGTAGGTCGCGAGCACCTCCCCCTTGGGTAGAACGGGGAACAATGCGGCCCTGCGCCCGCCGAAGGGGCTCTGATTGCTCATGCGCCCATTCTTTCACAGGACCGATCTGCCCTGAAGGTGGCCTAGATTTGTACTGTGTCTGCCACCAGAGTCTTCGTTGCCCGTTTGGCCGGGTGTACCGTTTTCGACCCCGCGGGAGACCGCGTGGGTAAGGTGCGCGACGTGCTGGTGGTCTATCGAAAAAACGACCCGCCCCTCGTCGTCGGCCTGATCGTTGAGATCCCGGGCAAGCGACGCGTTTTCGTGTCCATCGGGCGCGTCACCAGCATCGGATCGGGCCAGATCATCACCACCGGCCTGATCAATGTTCGCCGCTTCGAGCAGCGCGGCGGCGAGGTGCGCGTCATCGCCGAGATGCTCGGCCGCACGGTCGTCTTCAACGACGCTTCCGGTGAGGCGACCATCGAGGACGTCTCGATCGAGGAGCTGCCGCAGGGCGGCTGGGCGATCAGCCAGCTCTTCGTGCGCCGTCCCAAGACCAGCCTGTCGCTCTTTGCGAAGGGCGCCACGACCTTCACCGACTGGGGAGGGGTGCGCGAGCAGACCACCGAGGGTCAGGCCCAGTCGGCCGAGCAGCTCATCGCCACCTACTCCGACCTCAAGCCCGCCGACCTGGCGAACACCCTGCTCGACCTGCCGCCGGAGCGCATGCACGAGGTTGCGGGCGAGCTCCCCGACGGCCGCCTCGCCGATGCCCTCGAGGAGATGCCGGAAAGCGAGCAGGTCAGCATCCTGACCCGGCTCGGCGACGCGCGCGCCGCCGACGTGCTCGACCACATGCAGCCCGACGATGCCGCCGACCTGATCGCGCAGCTGCCGGAGGAGCTCGGCGAACAGCTGCTGGACCTGATGGAGCCGGAGGAAGCGGACGACGTGCGCTTCCTGCTCACCTACGCCCCGGACACCGCCGGCGGCCTGATGACGACCGAGCCGATCATCGTCTCGGCCGACGCCACGGTCGCGGAGGGGCTCGCGCTCATCCGTCGCCACGACCTCGCGCCGGCGCTCGGCGCGGCCATCTGCGTCACCCTGCCGCCCTACGAGCCGCCCACCGGCCGCTTCCTCGGCATGGTGCATTTCCAACGGATGCTGCGCTACCCGCCCCACGAACGGCTCGGCACGCTGCTGGACCAGGGTCTCGATCCCGTCACCGCCGACACCTCGGCAGCGGAGGTCACCCGCATCCTCGCCAGCTACGACCTCGTCTCCGTGCCCGTGGTCGACGAGAACCACCGACTCGTCGGCGTGGTGACGGTTGACGACGTCCTCGACTACCTGCTGCCCGACGACTGGCGCAGCCATGACGGAAACGACGACGTGCGCCGCCGGGCCGAGGCCCGCACCGAACTGACCACGGGAAGCATCCCGCTGCACCACGGACGGAGGACCGGCAATGGCCCGAGCTAACCGATCGGATCTCCGCCTCGACTCCCCCAAGGGCCTGCGCACCCCTGCCCTCGGCCGCAAGCGCCGGCGCAACCGTGACCGCCCCAGCCGCGACCGCTTCGGCCGGTTCACCGAGGCCATCGCGCGCGGCATGGGCACGCCGTGGTTCCTGCTCGGTCTGACGTTCTTCGCCGTCAGCTGGATCGCCTGGAACACGCTCGCACCGGTGCAGTGGCGCTTCGACTCCGTGTCGCTCGGCTTCATCGCGCTGACCCTGGTTCTGTCGATGCAGGCCTCCTACGCGGCCCCGATGATCCTGCTGGCGCAGAACCGCCAGGACGACCGCGACCGGGTGCAGTTCGAACAGGACCGGCAGCGTGCCGAACGTAACCTGGCCGACACCGAATACCTCGCCCGCGAGGTGGTGGCGCTGCGCCTCGGTATGAAGGACCTAGCCTCGCGCGACTTCCTCCGGTCCGAACTTCGTGCCCTGCTCGAGAACCTGGAAGAGCGCGAAGACCAGGACAAGCAGACCCGGAAACGCCTCCGCAAGGGCGAGCGGGACCGCGACCGGGAAGAACGTTCGCCCAGTGCCTGACCCGCTCGTCACCTCGGATCAGGTGCTCACCGCCCTGGCCCGGGTGATCGACCCGGAGATCCGCAAGCCGATCACCGACCTCGACATGGTCGCCGGGGTGGAGATCGTCGACGGCCGCGCCCTGGTGGGTATCCGTCTCACCATCGCCGGCTGCCCGGCCGCCCGCCAGATCGAGCGCGATGTGCTCCGCGCCGCCGAGTCCGTCGCCGGCCCGGGCAACGTCTCCGTCTCCGTCGACGTGATGACCCGCGAGCAGCGCCGCGCGATGACGGAGAAGCTGCGCGGCGGCACGGAAGCCCGCAGCAACCAGTTCGGCCCCGAGTCTCTCACCCGCGTCTACGCCATCACCAGCGGCAAGGGCGGGGTCGGCAAATCCACGATCACCGCGAACCTGGCCGTGGCCCTGGCCGAGCGCGGACTGCGGGTCGGCATCGTCGACGCGGATGTCTACGGGTTCTCCATCCCCGGGCTCCTCGGCCTGGTCACCGCTCCGTCCCCCGAGACGGGCAAGTCCGCCGCGGTCAAGCCGACCCAGGTCGGCGAGATGATCCTGCCGCCGATCGCCTTCGACGTGAAGGTCATCTCGATCGGCATGTTCGTGGAGGACGGGTCCGTCGCGGTCGCCTGGCGCGGGCCGATGCTGCACCGCACGATCACCCAGTTCCTCACCGATGCGTATTTCGGTGACCTGGACATCCTGCTGCTGGACCTGCCGCCGGGCACGGGTGATGTGGCCATCTCGGTCGGGCAGCTGCTGCCTCAGGCCGAGGTCATCGTCGTCACCACCCCGCAGCCGGCCGCAGCCGACATCGCCGAGCGCAGCGGCGTCGTGGCTCGGCAGACCGGTCAGACCATCTACGGCGTGATCGAGAACATGGCCGGGATCGTGCAGCCCGACGGCACGGTGCTCGAGCTGTTCGGCTCCGGGGGCGGGGCCGAGGTCGCCCGCCGGCTGGGCGCCGGGCAGGAGTCCCCGGTGCCGCTGCTCGCCCAGGTTCCGTTGAGCGTGCCGCTCCGCAGCGGCGGGGACTCGGGGGTGCCCGTGGTGCGCGGTGACCCGGCAGACCCGGCGGCCGTGGCCATCCGTCTGGTCGCCGACCGGCTCGCCACCCGGGCACGCGGCCTTTCCGGGATGAGCCTCGGCATCTCCCCGAAGTAGCGCCGCCGCACCTGCGCCGGAGCCGCCGCCACCTAGACTTCGAGAATGCCTGCCTCTCCCCTCGACCCTGCCGTGATCACCAACCTGACCCGGTCCATCCGTTCCACGACGGGGGCGACGGTAACCGTGATCGCACCCTTCACCGGCGAGGTGCTGCACGAGCTGCCCGTCAGCGGGGTGACCGATGTGCAGGAGTCCTACGCGCAGGCCCGCCTGGCCCAGCTGGCCTGGGCGCGGGCCGGGTTCGCCCGGCGCCGCGCGATCCTGCTGCGCGCGCACGACCTGATCCTGGAACGTACCGGGCTGCTGCAGGACACCGTTCAGGCGGAGACCGGCAAGACCCGTGGCCAGGCCTTCGAGGAGGTCTTCCAGGCCGCCGGCGTCACCCGGTTCAACGCCCTCGCCGCCCGCGGCGTGCTGCGCGGCGGACGCCGCCGCTCCGCGATCCCGCTCGTCATCACGGCCGCCGTGAGCTACCGGCCGAAGGGCGTCGCGGGGGTGATCACCCCGTGGAACTACCCGCTCAGCCTCGCCGCGATGGACGTCGTGCCTGCCCTCGCCGCCGGCTGCGGCGTGGTGCAGAAGGCCGACGACCAGGGTGCGCTGAGCATCCTCTTACTGCGTCAGGCGTTCATCGACGCCGGCGTGCCCGAGCAACTCTGGGCCGTGGTCGCCGGCGACGGCGCCGAGATCGGTGGGGCGGTCACCGAGGAGGCCGACTACGTCTGCTTCACCGGGTCGACCGCGACCGGCAAGCGGGTTGCGGCGCAGGCGGCCGGCAACCTGACCGGCGTCTCGCTTGAGTTGGGCGGCAAGAACCCCCTGATCGTGCTCGATGACGTCGACCCGGCCCGTGCGGCCGCCGATGCCGCCCCGGCCTGCTTCACGGCGATGGGCCAGCTCTGCGTATCGATCGAGCGCATCTTCGTGCAGCGGGGGGTGGCCGACGCGTTCCTGCGCGAATTCGTGGCCGTCACCCGCTCGCTCAAGCTGGGTGCCGCCTACGACTACTCGACGGATGTCGGTTGCCTCACCTCACAGGCGCAGCTGGACCGGGTGAGCGCGCAGGTTGCCGATGCGGTCGCCCTCGGTGCCACGATCGAAGTCGGGGGCCGGGCCCGGCCTGACCTGGGTCCGTTCTTCTACGAGCCCACCGTGCTGACCGGGGTCACCGCGACGATGGAGTGCTTCGCCGGCGAGACCTTCGGACCCGTGGTCGCGGTCACGGTGTTCGATTCGGAGCAGGAGGCGATCCTCGCCGCCAACGACAGCGACTACGGGTTGAACGCGTCGGTGTTCTCCGGGTCGGTACGGCGGGCCCTGCGCGTGAGCGGCGCCCTCGAGGCCGGCAGCGTGAACATCAACGAGGGCTATCGCGGGTCGTTCTCCTCGGTGGCGGCCCCGATGGGAGGTCTGAAGCAGTCCGGCCTCGGCCGACGCAACGGTCCGGAGGGACTACTCCGGTTCGTGGACGCCATCACCATCGCCCGGGCGACGGGTCTCATTCCGCTGCCGCGCAGCGGCCGCGACTTCGAGCGGCTGGCCGCGCCGATGCTGCTGCTGGCGGCGGTGCTGAAGGGCATCCGCCGCCGTTGAGCCGGTTAGCCGAGCCGGCCAGCCGAGCCGGCCAGGTGAGCCGGTCAGGTGAGCCGGCTCACACGGTTAGCTTGGCTTCCGCCGCCTTCTGTTTGGCTTCCTGTTTGGCTGCCTTCTCCGGCGCCAGCTTCGCGGCCTCCGCCTTGGCCTCCGCCTTCTTCTTCGCCTTCTTCTTGATCCGGGCCTTGCCCTTCGGCTTCGCCGTGGGCTCGCCCAGTGTGGCCGTGATGTCCGGTACGGGGCGGTTCAACTCACGCGGTGGGCGCTCGTACTCCGCGCCCTCGGGACGTGCCGGGATGGTCACGAGCGGCGGCTCCCGGTGCGTGTAGGGAACGATCGACAGCAGGTGGCTGATCATATTGAGCCGCGCGGCCCGTTTGTCCTCGCTCTCGACCACCCACCACGGGGCCTCCGGCAGGTCGGTGTGCACGAACATCTCGTCTTTGGCGCGGGAGTAATCGACCCACTTCGTGATCGAGAACAGGTCCGTCCCGGACAGCTTCCAGCGGCGCATGGGGTCGTTCAGCCGCGACCGGAACCGCCTCTCCTGCTCGGTGTCGGACACCGAGAACCAATACTTGACGAGCAGGATGCCGTCTTCGACCAGCATCCGTTCGAACAGGGGCGCCTGGTGCAGGAACCGGCGGTACTCGTCGGGGGTGCAGTAGCCCATCACGTGTTCGACGCCGGCCCGGTTGTACCAGGACCGGTCCATCAGCACGATCTCGCCCGTGGAGGGCAGGTGCTCGATATAGCGCTGGAAGTACCACTGGCCGCGCTCGCGCTCGGTCGGCACCGGCAGGGCGACGATCCGGGCGACGCGAGGATTGAGGAACTCGGTGACCCGCTTGATCGCTGATCCCTTACCGGCCGCGTCCCGGCCCTCGAAGATCACGACAATCCGGGCACCGGACTCCTTGACCCATTCCTGCATGGCGACCAACTCGGTCTGCAGGTTCCGCAATTCGGCGGAATAGACGGGCAGCGGCACCCGCTTGGGCTTTGCGCGGGTCTTCGACGATTTCGACACGGTCACACTCCTCAGATACGTGATTTCAGCGTAGCGCGAGCACCTCGCCCGTCCCGGCGTGTCGGCCCGGCACACGGCGGCTGAATCGGCCTGACCGAATGCAGCTACGTGGCTTCGGAGTCGAAGGGCGCCGGCAGCGTGGCGGCCTCCTTCGCGCGCTTGCGTTGCAGATAGGCGCCGTCAGGGTTCGGCACGGCCCGGGACACGGTCGCCGACTGGCCTTTGAGCTCGTCTTCGTCAGTGAGGGCTTCACGGATGATGCGGCGCGGGTCATACTGACGCGGGTCGAGTTTCTTCCAGTCGACGTCGTCGAAGTCCGGGCCCATCTCGTCCCGCATCCGGTCTTTAGCCCCGTTGGCCAGGTCCCGGAGCTGCTTCACGAGGCGGGCCAGCTGGGCTGCGTAGTGGGGAAGCCGTTCGGGTCCGAGCAGGAAGACGGCGATGATGCCGATCAGCAATATCTTCTCGAACGTCAAACCGAACATTCCCCCAGAATAACCCCCGGCGAGGCCTCCCCGGACCATGCCCGGCCGCCCCTAGGCTTGACCCATTCACCTACTGGAGTTGCACTGTGTCTGACAAAGATCTGAACTGGAAATTCTCCGACGACTCAGTCGTGGAGTCCGACGCTGTGGCGCGGGCCAGACAGCAGTCCCTCGAACTCGGAATCGACGCGATTTCGCCGGCGGTTGGCGCCCAATCGGCGGTGATCGCGGCTGCCACCGGCGCCCGGAGCATCCTCGAGGTCGGCACCGGTGCCGGCGTTTCCGGCATCTGGCTGCTCACCGGGGCGCCCGGCGCCACCCTCACCTCGATCGACACCGAGGTCGACCACCAGCAACACGCCAAAGCCAATTTCGCCGAAGCCAGCATCCCCGCGAACCGGGTGCGCCTGATCACGGGCCGGGCCGCGGACGTGCTGCCGCGCATGAACGAGAACTCCTACGACATCGTGTTCGTCGACGCCGACCCGCAGTCCGTGATCGAGTACGTCGAGCACGCCTTGCGCCTGGCCCGCCCGGGCGGAACCGTTCTCGTGGCCCACGCGCTCTGGCGCGGCCGCGTGGCCAACCCGGCCCAGCGCGACGATGTGGCCACCGGCTTCCGCACCCTGCTGACGGTCATCGCCTCGTCCACCGCAGTCATCAGCGCCCTCTCCCCCGTCGGCGACGGGCTGCTGCAGATCACCAAGCTCCGCGCGTAGACGGTCTCGAGCGGGCCGCCGGCAGTCGGGTCATCACCCGGTGGTCGAGCCAACACCCGGTGGTCGAGCTTGTCGAGACCCTGGTGCCCTGTTTTCGGGGACTGCGCACCCGGTGGTCGAGCCTGTCGAGACCCTGGTGGCCTGTCTCCCGGGGACTCACGCACCCGGTGGTCGAGCCTGTCGAGACCGGAACTCAGGCCTGGCNGCCCGGTGGTTGCCCGTGGTCCGCCAGGTTTGGGTTGGGTCGTAGCAGAGTGGTGCCCTGACTTCGGGTTTGCCTTTCACCATGCGGATCTGCCAGCCGGAGGTGTCGATGCTGTGGTGGTGGTACCAGCAGAGGAGCACCCCGTTGTCGATGTTGGTTTTCCCGCCGAGGTGCCAGGGGATCACGTGGTGTACCTCGCACCAGGCCGCGGGGATGGTGCAGCCGGGGATGGTGCAACCCCCATCGCGGGCGGCGATGGCGCGGCGTTGGGCCCGGGTGAAGAAGCGTTTCTCGGTGCTGAGGGTGAGGACTTCGTTGTTGGGGCCGAACACGATTTCCTGGAATCCGCCGG
>NZ_SOGK01000130.1:0-13606 GCF_004564305.1 Cryobacterium sp. TMT3-29-2 | reverse complement strand
CGAACCGGCACCCAGTACTGGCTCCGGCCACCGGGCGAGGTCGCCCCGGAACAGACGCTGATCGCACTGCCCAGCAAGCGAGCGAAGCTGTAGGCAGGGAGTGCGGCCCATGGTTCCAGGCCTCTGGTCCCTGGTTTCGACAGGCTCGAGCACCGGGGTGGGAGCCTTCGGGTGGCGGTGCACCGGGTCTCGACAGGCTCAACCACCGGGGTGGGAGTCTTCGGGTGGCGGTGCACCGGGTCTCGGCGGGCTCGACCACCGGGACGGGAGCCTTCGGGTGGCGGTGCATCGGGTCTCGGCAGGATCGAGCACCGGGGTGGGAGTCTTCGGGTGGCGGTGCACCGGGTCTCGACGGGCTCGACCACCGGGGTGGCACCTCCGGCGTTGGTCGCAACACGGGTTGGGTGGCGAAATGCAGGGTCCGGCAACGACCCGGTCTACGCTGGCTCCGACCGGGCGGGGGTGCAACAGGCCCGCCGACCCATGACCTATCGGAGGACAACGGATGCTGTTGAGCTACCTGATCGCCGAATCATATGACCGCATTCGCGGAACCGTGCACGCCGTGCTCACGGATGCCGGAGCGGAACTGCTGACCTACCGGCTCAGCCCGGAGGCGAACAGCATCGCGTGGCTGATCTGGCACCTGACCCGCGTGCAGGACGACCACCTGTCCGAGATCATGCACGAGGAGCAGCTCTGGGTCAGCGGCGGCTGGGCCGACCGCTTCGCGCTGCCCTTCGATCGGGCCGCCACCGGCTACGGGCAGACCACCGAGGACGTCGGTCAGGTGCGTGCGGACGCATCCGTGCTCGTCGGCTACTTCGACGCGGTGCATGCCCGTACCATCGCCTGGCTACCCACCCTCGCCGAGGCGGACTACTCCCGGATCGTCGACACCGGATGGACTCCGCCGGTCACCCTCGCCGTGCGCCTGGTCAGTGTGCTCTCCGACGACCTGCAGCACGCCGGCCAGGCAGCCTACGTGCGTGGCCTGGCGGAGCGCGCCGGGCACTGAACCGGGCGACTCAGCGGCGCCAGGCGTATTCGTTCTCGGGACGTCCGGGCGTTCCGTAGCGCGGCGACCGGTCGAGCGACCCGGTGTCGGCTAGATGCTCGAGGTAGCGCCGTGCGGTCACCCGTGAAATGCCCAGCTGGTCCATGACTTCGCTGGAGGAGACCGGCACGGTCTGGTGCTTCAGGAACTCGATCACCGCACCCAGGGTGCCCTCGGAGAGACCCTTCGGCCGCGGTAGCTCGGTGGGGGTGCGCAGGCTCGCGAACGCGAGATCCACGTCGGTCTGGCTGGTCATCGCGGACTGGCTGGCCAGCTGCAGCCGGAAGTCCCGGTACTGCACCAGCTTCTGCGCGAAGGTCGCATAGGTGAACGGCTTGATCAGGTACTGCACGATGCCGGCCGCCACGGCTCCGCGCACGATGTGCAGTTCGCGCACGGCCGTGATGGCGATGATGTCCGTGGTCAGGCCGGCTGCGCGCATCCGTCGGCTCACGTCGAGGCCGTGCAGATCGGGCAGGGTCATATCCATGAGCACCAGGTCGATGGGCTGCCCGGCGGCGACGGCCGCGGCCAGGGCACGCAGAGCGGCATGGCCGTCGCCGGCCGTGCCCGCGTGCACGAAACCCGTCAAACGGTCGAGATAGGCGGCGTGCGCCTCGGCTGCGATGGCCTCGTCTTCGACGACAAGCACCCGGATGTCCCGGTCAGCCATGTGATCCGCCCACCGTTGCCGGGAGGCCGGGTTCGCCCGCCGTGGCGGACTGCTCCGGCTGCCGGGGGAGGGTGACCGTGAACACGGCTCCCTCGCGGCGGGTGATGCGGAGGCCGCCGCCGAGCCGGTTGACCGTCTGCCGCACCAGCGCGAGACCGAGGCCCCGGCCGAAACTGCCGGGCTCCTTGGTGCTGTAGCCGCGGCGGAGGATGTCGGTCACGGCGTCCGGGTCGACGCCGGGTCCGGAGTCGGCCACCTCGATCGTCACCGCCTCGGGCGTGGAACTGACCGAGAGGTGCACCCGGCGGGGTGCCGCGCCACCGGCGGCCGCGTCGAGCGCGTTGTCGACCAGGTTGCCCACGACCGTGACCAGGTCCTGCGCCGACAGGCCGGACTGGGCCAGGGGTCCCGCCGCCTCGACCGTGAGTAGCACCCCGAGCTCGCTGGCCTGGGCGAACTTGCCCATCAGCAGGGCGCTGAGCACCGGTTCGTCCACCGAGTCGAGCATGTCGTCGGTGAGCTGCTGGCTCTGCTCCAGGTCTTTGGTGGCGAAGTCGAGGGCGTCGGCCCCGCGTCCGAGTTCCATCAGGGACACGATGGTGTGCAGACGGTTGGCGTGCTCGTGCGTCTGGGCGCGGAGGGCATCCGAGAGGGTACGCATCGACCGGAGCTCGCTGCCCATCGACTGGAGATCGGTGTGGTCGCGGATGGTGGCGACCCAGCCCATCGGCGCGGGCTTGGTGCGGCCGTTGCCCGGTGTCAGCGCCGGCTGCTGGCTGATGACCAGCACTCGGGTGTCGGTGACGTGGATCTCGTCGGTCGCGGGACGGCCGCTCTGCAGCAGTTCGGCCAGCGCAGGCGGAAGATTCAGCCGGTCGAGGCTCTGGGCGGCGGCGGCGGATGCCCGACCCCCGGTCGGTGAGCGCTGCGGTAGGCCGAGCAACCGGGCGGCCTGGTCGTTGTAGAGCACGACCTCCCCCGTGAGGCCGACCAGCACCAGACCCTCCCGCACCGAATGCAGCACCGAGTCGTAGTACACGAAGAGCTGGGCGAGTTGCTCCGGGCCCCAGCCGAGGGTGACCCGGCTCAGGTAGCGGCCGAGCAGCCAGGTGGCGATTGTTCCCGCGGCCAGCAGGATCAGAGCCACAGCCAGCACGGCCGGCAGTCGCGCGCTCAGCGCAATGGAGAGGTTGCTCGTCTTCACACCCGCGGCTACCAGACCCTGCACGGCTCCCTGCCCGTCGGTGATCGGCACGATGGCACGAACCGAGGGGCCGAGCGTGCCCGTGGTCACCTCGGTGAACGGCTCCCCGGACAGGGCGGGCGCGACGGTGCCGATGTAGGGGCGGCCGATCTCCGACTCCGTCGGGTGGGTCCAGCGAGTGCGGTCGGGCGCCATGATCGTGATGAAGTCGAGGCCGGCGTCGGTGGTGACCCGCTCAGCGTACGGCTGGAGCACCGCGCTGGGATCGTTCGAGCGGCTGGCGTCCAGTACGAGCGGGTTGTCGGCGATGGCGGTGGCGACTGCCAGCATCCGTTCCTCGGCGGCGACGAAGCCTCGGTCGCGGGCATCGACGAAGGCTGCGGTTCCCACGAACACGGTCATCGCGAGGATGAACAGGGCGTTCGCCAGGAACAGGCGGCGCGCAATGCTCCAGCCGTGCCCCATCGCATCCTTCTCTCACCGTGCATCCGCCCGCGTTGCGCGTCGGCCGTGACCAATATGACCGCAACAGTGACGCAGGCAGCTCGGTCGACCAGTCTGAAAAACACAACGGATGGTCCGGGCGCACCAGCGCCTCACCCCAGCCTAGTTACTAGACAAAGGAGTCTTATATGGCGTCAATGCCTCGCGATCGCGCTGAGAAGCCCGCGAAGAAGTTCGACAAGTCCCACTACCTGTACATGGCGGTCATCGTCGCCGTGATCCTCGGCGTCATCGTCGGCTTGCTCTTCGGCGGCAAGGACGGATTCGCCGTCTCGCTCAAACCGCTCGGGGACATCTTCATCGCCCTGATCAAAATGATGATCTCGCCGATCATCTTCTGCACCATCATCCTCGGCATCGGCTCCATCGCGAAGGCCGCCACGGTCGGCAAGATCGGCGGACTGGCCCTCGGCTACTTCCTGACCATGTCCACCTTCGCCCTGGCGATCGGCCTCGTGGTGGGCAACCTGGTCAAGCCCGGATCGGGACTGGACCTCACGGCGACCACCTTCGTGCCGCCGGAAGCCGCCGAGACGAACTTCTTCCTGGGCATCATCCCCACCACGCTGTTCTCCGCGCTGACGGCCGGCAACATCCTGCAGACCCTACTGGTGGCCCTCATCGCCGGCTTCGCGCTGCAGAAGATGGGACCGGCCGGCAAACCGCTCCTCGAGGGCATCGCGCACGTTCAGGCCCTGGTCTTCCGCATCCTGATCATGGTCATGTGGCTCGCCCCGATCGGCGCCTTCGGCGCGATCGCAGCCGTCGTCGGCGCCACCGGCTTCCAGGCCGTGATCAGTCTCTTCACCCTGATGGCCGCCTTCTACCTGACCTGCGCGCTCTTCATCGTCGTCATCCTCGGCGGGTTGCTCAAGATCGTCACCGGCGTGAACATCTTCAAACTGATGCGCTACCTCGGCCGCGAGTACCTGCTGATCTTCTCGACCTCCTCTTCCGAAGCGGCGCTGCCGCGCCTGATCGCCAAGATGGAGCACCTCGGCGTCTCCAAGCCCGTCGTGGGCGTCACGGTTCCCACCGGCTACTCCTTCAACCTCGACGGCACCGCGATCTACCTGACCATGGCGTCGCTCTTCATCGCCACGGCCATGGGCCAGCCGCTCGCCCTGGGCGAGCAGATCGGCCTCCTTGCCTTCATGATCATCGCCTCCAAGGGTGCCGCCGGGGTGTCCGGCGCCGGCATCGCGACCCTGGCCGCCGGCCTGCAGGCCCACGCCCCGCAGCTGCTCGACGGGGTCGGTTTCATTGTGGGCATCGACCGCTTCATGTCCGAGGCCCGAGCACTCACGAACTTCACCGGCAACGCCGTCGCCACCGTGCTGATCGGCTCCTGGACCAAGGAGATCGATCGGGCCCAGGTCGACCGGGTGCTTGACCGTCATGAGCCGTTCGACGAGACCACAATGATCGCCCACCACGGGGTGCCCAGCGCCGCCGAGACGGCCTCCGCGACAGAGAAGGTCGCTCAGGCGGCCGCGCTCAAGGTCTGAGTTCGCCTGGGTCGTCCATCGCGACCCGGCACGGATGTCCCGCGGCGCAGGTCCGGGAAGCGGGCGCGCGTTCCACCGTGCGCCCGCTTCCCGAGACTGTCCCGCGCGTGTGTTGCGGTTCGAGTTGTAACCGAACACACGCCCTGATTTCGCAGATTCTTCGACGTAAACACCCATTGTGTTACGGTTGTGGCTGGTCTTACGACCCTTCACCAGGACGCGAAAGTACAGCCACGACCCCATCGGTACGGCGCTTCGTATGGTGAGGCCCTGACGGACGCGATCCCCATGATCGCCCCAGCCCACGCCCGGAAACGGCGTCTTGGCCGGTCGCGGCCTACCCGTCCGACACAGCGTGCATCCGTTCCGTCGCCGTGATTCGGCCCCGCTCGGCGTGCACCGGGAGAATCCGTGACCGAAACCATTGCCGTGAAGGCAGATCGACTCTACAAAGCGTTCGGGCGTCGCCCGCACGAGCTCGTCAAGAAGCTGACCGCGGGAGCCAGCCGCGATGAGGTGTCCTCGCTGGGCACCGCCGCCGTGATCGACGCCTCGTTCGAGGTGCACCGCGGTGAGATCTTCGTCGTGATGGGGCTGTCCGGTTCGGGCAAGTCCACCCTGATCCGGATGCTCAACGGGTTGCTGGACGCCACGTCCGGCACCGTGACGGTGGCCGGCCAGTCCATCACCGGAATCTCCGCCGCCGCGCTGCGCGAGGTTCGCCGCAAGAACATCTCGATGGTCTTCCAGCACTTCGCCCTGCTGCCGCACCGCACCGTGATCGACAACGTTGCCTACGGCCTCGAAGTGCAGGGGATGGGCCGCGAGGAGCGACTGGCCAAGGCGCGCACGATCATCCGTCTGGTCGGGCTCGACGGCTGGGCCGACAGCCTGCCCTCCGAGCTGTCCGGCGGTATGCAGCAGCGCGTCGGCCTCGGCCGTGCCCTCGCCGCCGACACCGATGTGCTCCTGATGGACGAGGCGTTCTCGGCCCTCGACCCGCTGATCCGCCGCGAGATGCAGGAACAGCTGATCGAGCTGCAGGCCGCGCTCGGCAAGACCATCATCTTCATCACCCACGACCTCAACGAGGCCATGTTCCTCGGCGACCGCATCGCTGTCATGCGTGACGGTCGGATCGTGCAGATCGGCACACCCGAGGAGATCCTGACCGACCCGGCCAACGACTACGTCGCCCAGTTCGTGCAGGATGTCGACCGCGCCCGGGTACTGACCGCGGCCAGCGTGATGGAGCCTGTGCGTTCCGTGGTCACGATCACCGGCGGCCCCCGCGCGGCGCTCCGCACCATGCGGGACCTGCAGACCTCCGCCACCTTCGTGCTGAACCGCGACCGCAGCTTCGCCGGTGTGGTGCGCGACCGCGACGTGCTGGGCCAGGTCAAGGCCGGCGAGACCGACCTGCGCGCCATCGTGCGAACGGATGTCATCTCCGTCAGCCCGGACACCGCTCTGGTCGACCTGGTGGAGCCGTCGGTAGGCAGCGACCTGTCGATCGCCGTGGTCGATGAGAAGAACCGTCTGCTCGGCGTCATCCCGCGGGTGACCCTTCTGGCCGCGCTCGGCAACGTGAGCACGAGCACGGGCGACCTGCCCGTGATCGAGCCCCCGGCGACGATTTCCATCAACGTGATCACCGAAACCCTCCGCGACACCGCTCTGGAAGGAGCCGACCTGTGAACGACTTCCGACTTCCCCTGGGCACCCTCGTCGAGGGATTCATCGACTACGTCACCGCGACCTTCGGGTTCTTCTTCGACTTCATCCGGGTGATCTTCGACGGCGCCTACGAGTTCGTCGACCTGTTGCTCGTCACGCCGCCCTTCTGGGTGATCGTGCTGCTCGCTGCGGGCCTCGGCCTCGCCGTCCGTGGCTGGAAATTCATGATCGGCACCATCCTCGGACTCCTCGTGATCGTCGGAGTCGACCAATGGGAGAACGCGATGGACACCCTCGCGCTCGTGCTGGTGGCCAGCCTGCTCGCGATCGCGTTCAGCGTGCCGCTCGGCATCCTGGCCGCGAAGTCGACCGT
Organism: Cryobacterium sp. TMT3-29-2; assembly: GCF_004564305.1. Classification (NCBI taxonomy): domain Bacteria; kingdom Bacillati; phylum Actinomycetota; class Actinomycetes; order Micrococcales; family Microbacteriaceae; genus Cryobacterium; species Cryobacterium sp. TMT3-29-2. The sequence goes on along the minus strand of NZ_SOGK01000130.1, from coordinate 6,610 downwards.
GGCGTCGGGCATCATCCGCCCGGTCCTCGACTTCATGCAGACCATGCCGGCCTTCGTCTACCTGATCCCCGCGCTGATCCTGTTCCGCGTGGGCGTCGTGCCCGGCATCGTGGCCACCATCATCTTCGCGATGGCTCCCGGTGTTCGCCTGACCGAGCTGGGCATCCGCGGCGTCGACCAGGAGGTCGTCGAGGCCGGAGCGGCTTTCGGCGCCTCGCCGTGGCGCATCCTGCGTCAGATCCAGCTGCCATTGGCGATGCCGACCATCATGGCCGGCATCAACCAGGTCATCATGCTCTCGCTGTCGATGGTCGTCATCGCGGGCATGGTCGGCGCCGGCGGCCTCGGAGCCCAGGTCGTCGCCAGCCTGAACCGTATCGACATCTCCCTCGGCTTCGAAGCCGGGCTGGCCGTCGTGATCCTGGCCATCTTCCTGGACCGCCTCACCGCGGCGCTGGGCACCGGAGACACACCGCTCGGTCGCATCATGACGGCCCGCAAGCGCCGCGCCCAGCAGGCGCTGGCCGCCTGAGGAGCCTCGGAGTCCTCACCTGCTGATTCACCTCATTCTCTGCTTGACCCCGGTCGCCCGCGAGGGTGACAAGAAAGGAAAAACATGAAGAACCGATCACTGTCCCTCATCGCCGTCGGAGCCGCCGGGCTTCTCGCCCTGAGCGGTTGCGCCTCCGCCGAAGCCGCCGTCGTCGGCGACGGCAACAAGGACCAGAAGGACATCACCATCGCCGTGTTCAACGGCTGGGACGAGGGTGTCGCGGTCTCTGAATTGTGGAAGGCCATCCTCGACGAGAAGGGCTACAACGCCGAGCTGGAATACGCCGACGTCGCCCCCGTCTACTCGGGTCTCTCGACCGGTGACTACGACCTCAACATGGACGTGTGGATGCCGGAGACCCACGCCTCCTACGTGAAAGAGTACGGCGACGACATCGTCGACCTCGGCGCGTGGAACGAGGAATCCCGTCTGACCATCGCGGTCAACGAGGACGCCCCGATCGATTCCCTCGCCGGCCTCGCCGCGAATGCGGACAAGTTCGACAACACCATCGTGGGCATCGAGCCCGGCGCCGGCCTGACCCTGGCCACCACCGACCGGGTCATCCCGACCTACGGCCTCGAGGACATGGAATACCAGACCTCGTCGACTGCCGCCATGCTCACCGAGTTGACGACCGCCACGAAGGCCGGCGAGAACATCGTTGTCACCCTCTGGGAGCCGCACTGGGCTTACGGCTCGCTGCCGATCAAGACCCTCGAGGACCCCGAGGGCACCCTCGACAACACCGAGGCCCTGCACAGCTACGCGAAGGCCGACTTCGCGAAGGACTTCCCGCAGGCCACCAAGTGGATCAAGGGCTTCGAGATGGACCTCGACAAGTTGTACTCGCTCGAAAAGGCAATGTTCGTCGACTACGACGGCCAGGACTACGAGCCGATCGTGGCTAAGTGGATCTCCGAGAACCAGGAATATGTGGACTCGCTGACCAGCAAGTAACACAGCGCTCCGGACGAAAGCGCACGAGACAGGCCCAGGTCACGCTGACCTGGGCCTGTCTGCGTGCGTGCGCGTGCATGCGCGCCTGGGACGCGCCAGAGTCGGGACGCGGAGTTCAGTGACGCAGCACGGATGCAATCGAGCCGGCCCAGGCAGCGGCCCGCCCGGCCTCGCCCGAAGCCAGCGGACCACCCCGACCCTCGACGATGAAGCCGGTCGGCGGGGCCACGACGTGCGCGCCAGCCTTCTCCAGCGCCCGCGAGATCTTCCCGGCGGCATCGCCGTGGAGGACCGTGCGCAGCCGGGTGTCGAAGGCGGCCGCCCGCACGCCCCGCAGGGTGCCGGGATGAAGCTGGACGAGGAAGGCCTGCAGCCGCGGCGAGGGCCGCCAGCCGACGATCGGACTGCCGACGACGAGCACCTCAATGCCGGTCAGGCTGTCCAGGCCGAGGCTGTCGACGGGGACTGCCCTGGTCCCTTCGCCGAGCTCAACGGCGATCGCATCGGCGACGGCCGCTGCGGTGTCCGAGTTCGCTGCGGTGCGGGTATTCGCTGCGCTGCCGAACCTCGCCGAGGTGCCGGAGCTCGAATCAAAGATGACCAGGGTGCTCATGCCGTCCTCCAACGATCGGGTTCGTCAGGTGCTGACGGCTTCAGTGTGCCCCGCGACCACAGTGCGGGCAAGGTTGCCGCCTACGGGGTTGTCTCCAACAGGAATTCACTGAGCTCGTTGGTGATTTCGGCGGCGACGGCATCCGTCGGCGCGGTGGCCACGCCGTCGCCGTTCTCGACGCCGTAATCACCGAACCGCGCGTGGTTGACCCCCTCGAGTTCGACGAAACGGGTGTCGGACGGGAGCAGATCGGCCCTGTCGGCGATCTGCTCCGGGGTACTGAGGCCGTCGGTGCTGCCGCTGAGACTGAGGGCCCGCAGATCGGTTCGTTTCGGCGAGGTCGCGCAGTAACTGCCGAACAGCACCAGCCCGTCCACCTTCGAGTCGTCGGCCAGCATGCAGGCTCGCACGCCGCCGATCGAGTGGCCGCCCACGAACCAGGTGGACACGTCGGGGACGGCATCGGTGAACGTGGACAGCGGGCGCTGGTCGAGAATGGCGAGGTTGAGCACCGGTTTGGCGATCACGACGGTCGCCCCGGTGTCCTCAACCGTGCCGGCCAGCTTGTAGAGGTAGGCGTAGGGGTCGACCCGGGCACCGGGAATGAAGACCAGGCCGATGTCGCCGGCATCGTCGGTGGGCGCGAGGATCACGGAATTGGGGGTGTCGGTGACGGTCACGTTCGGGTTGGCGAACACCTGGTCGGCGGCGGCCCGGTCGGCAACCCGCACCGTGTTCGCCCAGGCCAGGAACACGATCACGACGAGCACGAACGCGGTCAGGCTCCACCAGCCGCCGGCACGGATGCCGCGTCGGAGCCGTCCGGGTCGTCGCGCCTCGGTCTGGCTGCCGGGCTGAATCATCTTGCTCCGCTCTTCACCTGTCCGGTCGGGGTGAACCGGGAAACGGCTGTCGGTCCCAACCTAGCCGCCCTTCTGGAGTAGCCCTGCCGGAGTAGCCCTGCTGGTGTAGCCCTGCTGGTGTAGCCCTGCGGGTGTAGCCCTGCTGGTGTAGCCCTGCTGGTGTAGCCCTGCTGGTGTAGCCATGCGGGTGTAGCCCTGCCGGAGTGGCCATGCCGGAGTTGCCTCGACGGCGCCATTTCAGCGGTGCCGCCGAGGCGCTTCAGTCATCGAGACCGCGGGCGGCCAGGGCCTCGCCGATCGCATCCGCCGCGTAGAGCGACCGCACGACCACCGGCACGGCCAGGGCGAGCAGGGATCCCTGGGTGCCGCGCGCCCGGCGCGCCTCGATCACCTCGGACACGATCTCGGCGACGAGCGGGATACACCGCAGGGTGAGTGCGAGAAGCAGGCCGACGCGGTCGGCGTCAACCCAGCGCCGGAACGGTCGGAGCAGCTTCTGGAACCCCTCGAGCACGGCCGTGACCGTGGTCGTCAGCGTGAACAGGGCCGCCAGCGCCACGGCGATCAGCAGGCGGCCGGCCATCAGCCCGGCCGTGGTCCAGCCGGCGAACAGGGCCTGGAGTGGCACGGCGATCACCAGGATCCAGAGGATCGGCCCGACCTGCTTCCAGGCCGCGCCCAGCGGCACCCGCGCCACCAGGAACAGTGCGGCGACCCCGAGCAGGAAGACGCCCAGCTGCCAGAGCTCGCCGAGCAGGCCGATGAGCAGCACAGCGAGGGAGAGGAGCGCCAGCTTGAGGAGCATCGGTGCGCGGTGGATCAGCGAGTGGCCCGGGTGGTAGAGACCGATCATGCGAGCCCGATCATGCGAGCCCGATCATGCGAGCCCGATCATGCGAGCCCGATCATGCGAGCCCGATCATGCGAGCCCGATCATGCGAGCCCGATCATGCGAGCAGCTCACGGTAGGCGCCGAGTGCGGCCTCTGGGGTGTCGTCGGCGACCACCCGGCCGTCCTCGATCACGATGACGCGGTCGAAGGCGGCGAGCAGGTCGAGCTGGTGGGTGACCACGATGACCTGCTGGCTCAGGCCGAGCAGGAGTTCGGTGATGCTCCGGGCATTGCGCGCATCGAGCAGTGTGGTCGGTTCGTCGGCGACGACGATGGCAGGTTCGGCCACGAGCACGGCGGCCAGGGCGAGCAGCTGCTTCTGGCCGCCCGACAGTCGGTGCGCCGGATGGTCGGCGTGCTGGTCGAGGCCGAAGCGCACGAGCGCCGCCTGTGTGCGGGTCGTGATCTCGAGCGGTGTCAGCCCGCGGCGGCGCAGCGTGAAGGCGACGTCTTCGGCGACCGTGGGCATCACGATCTGGTTGTCCGGGTTGGTGAAGATGAAGCCGACCTGCCGGCGCACCGCCTTGGCGTTCCGGGCTACGTCGAGGCCGCCGACGCTCACGGTCCCCGTGTCGGGCTTGATCAGCCCGTTGATCAGGCGCACGAGGGTGGACTTTCCCGACCCGTTCGCCCCGACGATGCCGATGCGCTGTTCGGTGAGGGTCAGACGGATGTCGCGCAGCACCATCCGTTCACCGAAGGCATGCGAGACGCCGTCGATCTCGATCGTGCTCATGACGGGGCGGTGACTGCTCCCGCAGTGACGTCGGCGGCGGCGCGTCGGCGCGGGGGAATCAGCCCCGGGTAGGCCCTGTGCACCTGACGGGCCACCAGTACGGTGACGACGACTTTGACCATGTCGCCGGGCAGGAACTTCGTGGCATCGACCAGGGCCACCCAGATCGGCAGGCCCAGGTTGATCGCGGTGACGGGCACGCCGATCAGGTAGACCACGACGACGCCGCCGAGCGCGGTGGCACCGAGCGCCGCCCAGAATCGGTAGCGGGGGAGGAGCAGTCCCGTCAGGTAGCCGATGACCAGGGCGCCGAGCAGCCAGCCGTAGAGGTAGCCGGCGGCGGGTGAAGTGGTGAACCAGACGATTCCGCCCCGCCCGCCCGACAGCAGGGGGAGGCCGGCTGCGGCGAGGGCGAGCAGGAGGAGTACGGCGAAGAAGCCCTTGCGCGCACCGAGGATGGCGCCGGCCAGCATGACGCCGAGGGTCTGGAAGGTGATCGGCACGGCCACGGCCCCGATGCTCAGGGCGCCGGGCAGTCCGAGAGCGGCGATCAGGGCGGCGAAGATGGCTATCTGGGCGAGATCACGCACGCTCAGAATGTGGGGCGTCGGGGTGCGGTCAAGGCCGTTGCTGGAGGTCATGTTCCTCAATCTAGAATTCGGCGCGGACCCGATCTCAGTGAAGACCTACAAAGAATATGACCAAACTCTATAGCGATGCGTCCAGCGAGGTCTCACCGGCAGGGGTGGCCCGGGGTTTCTGCGGGTGGAGCGTTTCCCCGCGCCCGAGCATGCCGATGTAGGTCGCGATCTTCGTGGCGCGAGTCTCGGCCCGCTTGGCTGCATCGAGGCGGAACAGGATTGCGAATCGGTTCTGCGCTGTGAGAGCCCGGAAGAACTCGGCGGCGGCCGGGCTGGCATCGAGGGCCGCCTGGAGGTCCGCAGGGACTTCACTCTTCTTCTGGCGGTAGGCCGCGTCCCAGCGTCCGTCGGACTGCGCACGGTTGACTTCCGCCAACCCGGCGGCACGCAGCCGCCCCTCGGCGATCAGGGCCAGGGCCGCATCACGATTGATCTGTGACCACACACTGCGGGGCCGTCGGGAAGTGAATGCCTGCAGAAAGTAGTCGTCGTCCAGGGAGCTCACCTGCCCGTCGATCCAGCCGAAGCACAACGCGATCTCGAGCGCCTGCGGATGGGAGATCCCCGGCGCCGCAGATCGCTTCTTCCGCAATTGCAAACGAATGCCCTCGTGGTGGAGATTGGCCTCCAGCCAAGCCACCCAATCCGTCACGGAGACAAACAGCAGGACGGGTTTGTCGGAATGAGCGACCATGATGTTCATGGTATCCAGCGACCCTCCGGCGGTCGAGCCTTCCGCGACCCGCGACCCGCGACCCGCGACCCGCGACCCGCGAGCCGCGAGCCGCGGAGTCGCGGAGTCGCTGTGCCGCCGAGTTGCCGAGCCGCCGAGCCGAGGTTCCCGCCTCGGCGGTCGAGCCTGTCGAGATCCGGCGGACCGCTCTTAAGGCGAGCGTACAAATCTTCGAATAAACTTGCCCAAGTATGTGAATNCTACGTGTGCCCATTAAGGTATCCTTGGAACATGATGAACCTCGCGGAAGACCTCAGGCAGGCGGCCGAGGCTGTGGCCCTGTTGGGCTCTTCGAGTGCGGACTATGAGGCTCTGCCTGATGCCGCCTTGTTGGCTGGTCAGGGTCAGATCGTGTCGGCCCGCCGGTTGCTCGACACCCGCGCCGCGTGGATGGCGGGCACGATCGCCCGCCGGTCCCGGCCGGAGCTTGGGCACTCCGGGTTGGCGGCGCGGCAGGGGTTCCTGTCTCCGGAGGCTTTGATCCAGAAGTGGACCGGGTCGTCGAAGGGTGACGCGTACAAACTGGTCGCGGTCGGCACCATGTTGGCCGATGCGGAGGCGGCGGAGAAACTGGTCGAGGCGGCGGTCTCGTCGCCCGGTACGGATGCCGCCGTGGTCG
>NZ_SOGK01000072.1:0-95430 GCF_004564305.1 Cryobacterium sp. TMT3-29-2 | reverse complement strand
AAGAGATGAGGGCCTCCGTGGCATCGACTTGAGTGTGGTAACCCAATCGATACCGGAGGTCCTCACCTTTTTAGCTCACGCCACGCTCACAACCTCCGTGGGAAGAACAACTAGCGCTGCCCAGTGGCGCTGCCCACTAGCGCTGCCCAGTGGCGCTGCCCACTAGCGCTGCCCGGTGGCGCTGCCCGGTGGCGCTGCCCACTAGCGCTGCCCGGTGGCGCTGCCGCTACCCTGAGGGCGTGAACAACGCCGCGCCCCAGCAGAAGTACCAGGTCCGTTTCGACGTCGGCCTGGCCGGATTCCAGGCCCTGGCCGCCGCGGCCGACGTGGTCATCCTCGCCGACGCGCTGCCGTCGGTCGGCGCCGAGTCCGTGCGCCCGACCGCGCTGCTCGACCACGAGGTCATCGCCGCCAACCTCACCAACCGCACGAGCGTGGCGGAATGGGTGCTCGCCCGTCAGACGGAGAAGGGGGACCGGTTCTCCGTGGCCGTGATCATGGTGGGTGAGCGTCGACCAGACGGCGGCGCCCGGTTCGCGGTGGAGGATTTCCTCGCCGCCGGCGCCGTGATCGACGCCCTCGCCGCGCGCGGCATCGACCACTGCTCGCCGGAGGCCGCTGGGGCCGCCGCGGGTTTCGCGGGGCTCGCGCAGGCCGTGCGGCACCTGGTCACCGCGTCGGAGACCGCCCAGGAGCTGGTTGCCGCGGGACGGGCGGCCGAGGTGCAGGCGGCGGCGCGTCTCGACGCTCCGGCACTCCAGGCTGCGGCGGTCCGGGTTCCGGCGACGGATGTCCCGGCTCCCTCCCCGGGAATCTCCCGACTGCGGGAATTCGCGTTCCCGGCCTGAGGTTGCCCCTGACACGGCCGGCACCTTGACCGAACCTCTCGTTCGAACCTCACCGAAGGAACAACTCCCATGAAGGCAGTACTCAACGGCACCGTCATCGCCGAAGCACCCCAGTCCGACCTGCTCAAGATCGAGGGAAACTGGTACTTTCCGCCGGCGAGCGTGAACGCCGAGTTCCTTGTGAAGAGTCCCACGCAGTACACCTGCTCCTGGAAGGGCGAGTGCCAGTACTTCGGCGTCAAGGACGGCGAAACCCTGCTGCAAGACCGCGCATTCAGCTACCCGGCCCCGCCCGCGGCCTCGTTCGACCGGGTCGGTCAGGACTACAGCGACTACGTCGCCTTCTGGAAAGAGATCCGGGTCACCGAGTAGCCGACGCTAACCGGATTGCGGCTCGAGTAATCGGTGGTCGAGCCTCTCGAGACCGTAGCGCCCAGCTAGCCCGCGCTCGCCGCGGCAGCCTGCCGCCGTGCCGCGGCCGTGATCTCGCGTCGGGCCCATCGGATCAGGAACCGCTTGTCGAATCCGCGCACGCACAGCCCGCAGGCGAACGCCCGGGTCGGTTGCCGGTAGCGGTAGTGCACGTGCCCGGCCGGGCAGGTGCCGACCCACGGTGCCAGCTCGTCGGCGATTTCGCCGTCGTGGGTGCTTTTGCCGTCGTAGCCGAGGTCGTGGGCGATCAGCTTCCACTTCGGCCCGTGGCCGGCGCGCGGCCCGGCCAGGGCGTGCGCGACCTCGTGCAGCAGGATCTGGTGCACCTCGTCGTCTTCGTAGCGCGCCGCCAGGTAGCGGGAGACGGTGATGCGGCGCACGGTGAAGTTGCAGAGCCCCGCCCGCTTTTTCGCGTTGTCGAACGCGAAGGTCCAGCTGGGGTCGAGGTGCAGCGTGATCAGGGCGCTCGCCCAGTGCCGCACCCGCTCGAGGTCGGCCATCAGGGAGCCACGCTCACCTGGTAGAGACGATCGTCGCCGGGGTAGGGGGTGCCGCGGCCGTCCGTATTGTTGCTCACGAACCAGAGTGTGCCATCGGGCCCCGACACCACATCGCGCAGCCGCCCGAAGCTGTTCACAAACCAGTCGTCGACCTCACCTGAGGAGGGATCGATGCGCCAGAGCCTCTCGCCGCGCAGGGCCGCCATGAAGATGGTGTTGTTAACGATGGCGAGCCCGCTCGGGCTGGCCTCGCTCGTGGGCCACTGCTCTTCCGGGGCGAGGAAGCCGGGGTCTGCGTCCTGCCCCAGACCCTCGACGATCGGCCAGCCATAATTGCCGCCCGAGGTGATGCGGTTGAGTTCGTCCCAGGTGTTCTGGCCGAACTCGCTGGCCCAGAGCCGGCCGCTCCCGTCCCAGGCGATGCCCTGCGGGTTGCGGTGGCCGTACGAGTAGACGTAAGTGCCGAACGGGTTGTCGTCCGGCACGTCGCCGGTCGGTGTCATCCGCAGGATCTTGCCGCCGAGGGAGTCCAGGTCCTGGGCGTTCGCGGGATTCCCGGCATCGCCGGCCGTTGCGTAGAGAAGACCGTCCGGGCCGAAACCGAGGCGGCCGCCGTTGTGATTCCCGGCCTTCGGGATGCCGCCGAGCACGGGTTCGGATGCGCCGAAGGTGTGGCTTCCGACCGCGCCGAGGAGAGACATCCGCGCGATCCTGTTGTCGTCGGCGGACGTGAAGTAGGCGTACACCCACCCGGTTCCGCCCGGTGCGGCCGGGTCGGCCAGCGCGGCGAGGCCGAGCAGGCCGCCCTCCCCATCCGGGGTTGCCTCGGTGACCTGCCCGGCGTCACGCAGGCTGCCGTCGGGCAGGAGCTCGCGCACCAGCGTCGTGTCGCGTTCGCTGATCAGGGTGCCGCCGTTCGGCAGGCGCAGGATGGACCACGGGGCGTCCAGTCCGGACGCGATCACGACCGGGTCATCGACCGGCCGCACCGGTGCCCCGGCGGTGGCGGTCGGCCCGGGCGATCCAGGTGCCCCAGTGTCGGACGGGCCCGGCCGCGCTGGGGTCGAGGTCTCCGCCGAAGGCCCGGGTGCGTTCGCCGTGCACGCGCTGAGTAGCAGGATCGTACACAGCGCGAGTACCCCGGCCGCACCGCTGCGTGTCGGCATCCGCCCGTTCATGTGCCACCTCCATCGCGCCGGCGCGCTCGCCGGCTGGGTTCCAGCATGCCCCGGATTCCGGCTGCCGGGTGCGCAGCCCCGCCCGTGGACGACTCTTGCAAGTAGCCGGTAGCAAGTAGCCGGTAGCCGGTAGCCGGTAGCCGGTAGCCGGTAGCCGACAGCCGGCAGCCGGCAGCCGGTCGACAGACGGGCGGTCGGCAGACGGACGACGCCTCCCGGCGACACCAGGCACAGGGCCGCCATCCGGCGCGGCTCCGGCACGCTACGGCTTGGGGAGGGCCTGTCGCCGTTCGGCGATGAAGGACTCGACCACGGCGACGGCGACGAGCGCGCTTTCGAGGAGGGCAGGCGTGGCGCCAGCCTGTTCCCGAAGCGTCACCGAGGCCCGGAAGTCGGCCAGGGCGGCGTCGAGGTCGCCCTGTTCGAAGTGCACTTTGCCGCGACTTTCCCGGGCGAACGATGCCACGCCGGCCCATTCGTGCGTCTCGGACTCGAGCACGCAGTGGGTCAGTTCGGTCACCGCCTCGTCGAGCTTGCCCCGGAACTGCTGCACCTGGGCGCGACGGATGCGACTGAGGGCGAGTTCCTCCCTCGAACCGGTGAACCGGGACTGGCGCAACGCCGTGTTCGCCATCTCCCAGGCCTCGTCGAGCCGATTGGTCAGCCGCAACAGCACGACCTTCTCATTGAGAGCGGAAAGGCTGCGCAGCTCGCCGAGTTCTTCGAGGCGCAGCTCGGCGGCGGGCAGGTCGACTTTCTCACGCAGGGTGACGGCGTCATAGCCAATGATGATGGGCAGGGTGTGGTCCTGAGGCGAAGGCGGCACGTGCCGCGGGAGAAACGTGGTCACGTCCAGAGTAGCCCGGACCGGCCGGGCCGGTCCCCGATTGGGGGCGATCGGTGGCCATCCGTCGCTATCCCGCCGCTCAGCTGCCGAGCTGGAACACCGTGCGGCCGGGGAGCGGCGACGGGGTGGCCGTCGCATCCGTCGTGACCATCGCTGTCGCCATGAACTGGGTGAGCTCCGCGCCCTCGACCACCTTCGACGGATGCGGCCCGCCGGCCAGCAGCCGCGACACCCAGCTCGTGTCGATGGGGGTGTGCGCGGCGACGAAGACGATGTTGCCGAACCGGCGCCCCTTGAGCACCTGGGTCTCCGCGAGGGCGAGCACGTGCCCGAAGACGGCGGACAGCGTCGCGGCCTGCGAGCGGGCGAACGGCAGGCCGGGTCCGTCGGCGACGTTCACGACGAGCACGCCGCGAGGCGACAGGAGGGGAGCGGCCAGCTCGTAGAACTCGCGGCTGGTCACGTGGGCCGGGGTTCGGGCGCCGGAGAAGATGTCGACGACGACGAGGTCCACAGCGCCGTGCAGTCCGGCCGGCAGCTTGGCCAGCACCTCGCGGGCGTCACCGTGCCGCACGCGCAGCTGCGCCCGCTTGTCCCAGGGCAGCTCGCCGCGCACGAAGTCGATCAGGTCGCTCTCCAGCTCCACGACTTGCTGGCGGGATCCGGGCCGGGTGGCCTCGACGTAGCGGGGAAGGGTGAGTGCGCCGGCGCCGAGGTGCACGGCCGTGATCGGCTCGCCGACCTCGCCGATCAGGTCGATCACGTGACCGATTCGCTGCACGTACTCAAAGAACAGTTCGCCCGGGTCGTCCACGTTCACGTTCGACTGGGGCGTGCCGTCCACGATCAGGTTGAAGCTGCCCGAGGTGAACCGGTCCGGCTCGATGACGGCATGGTGGCCGCTCAGCTTCAGGGTGATCGACGGATGGTGCGCTACAGGCCTGCTCATCCCTCAAGTCTGCGCCCTCCGCAGCCTGAATCGGAGCCGCCCAAAACCGGGTTATACCTGAGAATTTCCGGAACGTCAAGATTTGAGTGGACATGGCCGGGTAATCGGCATATAGTTGATCTTTGCGCTCCCAGACTAAACTCTGCCTTCATATTGCGGTCGGCTTTGCGTGCTCAAGCCACCTTGACGCATACCTCGTTCCAGGATTTCAGAACAACGGAATTTCGGAACTCGAGGGTCTGAGGAGTTCGTACTCGGTATTCCTTACTAACAGTGACTAGACCTGACGGGGTCCACGGAGGTTATTTCCTTGGCTGCTGCGCGCAACGCAACCACCAACTCACCCAAGAACGGACGTGCCGCTGGCCGTCTTTCGTTCGCGAAGATCACCGACAATCTGACTGTTCCGGATCTGCTTGCTTTGCAGACCGAGAGCTTCGATTGGCTCGTCGGTAACGACAACTGGAAACAGCGTGTCGCAGAAGGCCAGGCGGCCGGTCGTCAGGACCTGCCGACTCGCACCGGGCTCGACGAGATCTTCGAAGAGATCTCACCCATCGAGGACCTCGGCGAAACGATGCAGCTGTCGTTCACCAACCCGGAGCTCGAGCCGGAGAAGTACACCATTGACGAGTGCAAGGAAAAGGGTAAGACCTACTCCGCACCTCTCTATGTGAACGCTGAGTTCATGAACCACCTCACCGGTGAGATCAAGACCCAGACCGTGTTCATGGGTGACTTCCCGCTGATGACCCCCAAGGGCACCTTCGTGATCAACGGCACCGAGCGTGTCGTCGTGTCGCAGCTGGTCCGCTCCCCGGGCGTCTACTTCGACCGCCAGCAGGAGAAGACCTCCGACAAGGACATCTACTCCGCTCGCGTCATCCCGAGCCGCGGTGCCTGGCTTGAATTCGAGATCGACAAGCGCGACCAGGTCGGCGTTCGCATCGACCGCAAGCGCAAGCAGTCCGTCACCGTCTTCCTCAAGGCCCTCGGCCTGACGAGCGAAGAGATCCTCGAAGAGTTCAAGGGTTTCGCGTCCATCGAACTCACCCTTGAGAAGGACAACATCCTCACCAAGGAAGAAGCCCTCAAGGACATCTACCGCAAGCTGCGTCCGGGCGAGCAGGTTGCCGCCGAGGCCGCGCGTGCGCTCCTCGACAACTTCTTCTTCAACTCCAAGCGCTACGACCTGGCCAAGGTCGGTCGCTACAAGATCAACCGCAAGCTCGGCCTCGAGGCGCCCCTCGGCGACTCCGTGCTGACGCTCAAGGACATCCTGGCCACGATCAAGTACCTGGTTGCGCTGCACGACAACCAGACCACGATCGCCGGGGTCCGCGACGGCAAGCCGGCCGACATCCGCATCGACATCGACGACATCGACCACTTCGGCAACCGTCGTATCCGTGCCGTCGGCGAGCTCATCCAGAACCAGGTGCGCACCGGCTTGTCCCGAATGGAGCGCGTCGTTCGCGAGCGCATGACCACGCAGGACATCGAAGCGATCACCCCGCAGACCCTGATCAACGTGCGCCCCGTCGTCGCCGCGATCAAGGAGTTCTTCGGTACCTCGCAGCTGTCGCAGTTCATGGACCAGAACAACCCGCTCGCCGGACTGACGCACAAGCGTCGCCTGTCCGCGCTGGGCCCGGGTGGTCTGTCCCGTGACCGTGCCGGCGTCGAGGTGCGAGACGTTCACCCCTCGCACTACGGCCGCATGTGCCCCATTGAAACCCCGGAAGGCCCGAACATCGGCCTGATCGGTTCGCTCGCCTCGTTCGCGCGGATCAACGCCTTCGGTTTCATTGAGACCCCGTACCGCCGCGTCGTCGATGGCAAGGTCATGAACGACCAGATCGACTACCTCACCGCCAGCGAAGAAGACGAGTTCATCGTCGCCCAGGCGAACGCACCCCTCACCAAGGACTGGCACTTCGCCGACGCCCGTGTTCTCGCCCGCAAGAAGGGTGGAGAGGTCGACCTCTTCCCCGCGGAAGACATCGGCTACATGGACGTCTCGCCTCGCCAGATGGTGTCCGTCGCCACCTCGCTCATCCCGTTCCTCGAGCACGACGATGCGAACCGCGCCCTGATGGGTGCCAACATGCAGCGTCAGGCCGTCCCGCTCCTGATGAGCGAGAGCCCGCTCGTCGGTACCGGCATGGAGGTCTTCGCAGCCATCGACGCCGGTGACGTGCTCACCGCCGACAAGGCCGGCGTGGTGATGGAGGTTTCGGCCGACGTCGTCACCATCCAGCTCGACGAGGGCGGCACGCAGGAGCACTACCTGCGCAAGTTCGCTCGATCGAACCAGGGCACGAGCTACAACCACCGCGTCATCGTGCAGGCCGGCGAGCGGATCGAAGTCGGCGAAGTCATCGCCGACGGCCCCGCCACCGAAAACGGAGAGCTCGCTCTCGGCAAGAACCTGCTCGTCGCGTTCATGCCGTGGGAAGGGTACAACTTCGAGGACGCGATCATCCTGAGCCAGAACCTGGTCAAGGACGACACCCTCTCCTCGATTCACATCGAGGAGTACGAGGTAGACGCTCGCGACACCAAGCTGGGCAAGGAAGAGATCACTCGCGACCTGCCCAACGTGTCGCCGGATCTGCTCGCCGACCTCGACGAGCGCGGCATCATCCGGATCGGTGCCGAGGTTCGCCCCGGCGACATTCTCGTCGGCAAGGTCACGCCCAAGGGCGAGACCGAGCTGTCCGCCGAGGAGCGCCTTCTGCGCGCCATCTTCAACGAGAAGAGCCGCGAAGTTCGCGACACCTCGCTGAAGGTTCCCCACGGTGAGCGCGGCACCATCATCGGCGTCAAGGTCTTCGACTCGCAGGACGGCGACGATGAGCTCGGCTCGGGCGTCAACCAGCGCGTTGCCGTCTTCATCGCCCAGAAGCGCAAGATCACCGAGGGTGACAAGCTTGCCGGCCGTCACGGCAACAAGGGTGTCATCTCCCGCATCCTGCCGATCGAGGACATGCCGTTCCTCGCCGACGGAACCCCGGTCGACATCATCCTCAACCCGCTGGGTATCCCGGGCCGCATGAACTTCGGCCAGGTCCTGGAAACCCACTTGGGCTGGATCGCCAAGCAGGGCTGGCAGGTGGAAGGCAAGCCCAAGTGGGCCGGCCGTCTGCCCGAGGCCGCGCACAGCGCAGCTCCGAACACCAAGGTCGCGACCCCGGTATTCGACGGCGCGCTCGAGATCGAGATCGAGGGCCTTCTCGACTCCACGACCCCGACCCGTGACGGTGACCGCCTGATCGACCGCACCGGTAAGACCCAGTTGTTCGACGGCCGCTCCGGTGAGCCGTTCCCCAACCCGGTCTCCGTGGGCTACATGTACATCCTGAAGCTCCACCACCTTGTCGATGACAAGATCCACGCCCGTTCCACCGGCCCCTACTCCATGATCACGCAGCAGCCGCTGGGTGGTAAGGCGCAGTTCGGCGGACAGCGTTTCGGTGAGATGGAGGTGTGGGCGCTGGAAGCATATGGAGCCGCTTATGCCCTGCAGGAACTCCTGACCATCAAGAGCGATGACATCCTCGGCCGCGTGAAGGTCTACGAGGCCATCGTCAAGGGTGAGAACATCCAGGAGCCGGGTATCCCCGAGAGCTTCAAGGTTCTGATCAAGGAAATGCAGTCGCTGTGCCTGAACGTCGAGGTGCTGTCGAGCGACGGCACCGCCGTCAGCCTGCGCGACACGGATGACGAGGTGTTCCGTGCTGCGGAAGAGCTTGGAATCAACATTTCCACCCGGTTTGAGTCGTCCTCGATCGACGACATCTAGGCCCGGCCGATGACGAACACTTCGAATACTTTCCAAGGAGAGAAATTGCTCGACGTAACCACATTTGACGAGCTTCGCATTGGCCTTGCGACCGCCGACGACATCCGTCGCTGGTCCCATGGTGAGGTCAAGAAGCCCGAAACCATCAACTACCGCACGCTCAAGCCGGAAAAAGACGGCCTGTTCGGCGAGCAGATCTTCGGCCCGTCCAGGGACTGGGAATGCTCGTGCGGCAAGTACAAGCGGGTGCGCTTCAAAGGCATCGTCTGTGAGCGTTGTGGTGTAGAGGTCACCAAGTCGTCGGTGCGCCGTGAGCGCATGGGCCACATCGAGCTCGCCGCCCCGGTCACCCACATCTGGTACTTCAAGGGTGTCCCCTCACGTCTCGGCTACCTGCTGGACATGGCTCCGAAGGACCTCGAAAAGGTCATCTACTTCGCCGCGTACATGGTCATCACGGTTGACGAAGACGGCCGCCACCAGGACATGCCCGGCCTTGAGAACGAGCTCCGCCTCGAGATCAAGACCATCGAAGGCCAGCGCGATTCCCGGATCGCTGACCGTCTGCAGCGCCTCGAAACCGACCTCGCCGCACTCGAGGCCGAGGGCGCCAAGAGCGACCAGAAGAAGCGCACCAAGGACGCAGCCGAGAAGGAGATGAGCCAGGTCCGCAAGTCTCTCGACGAGCAGATCGCTCACCTCGAGCGCGTGTGGGAGGACTTCCGCACCCTCAAGGTCGGCGACCTCAAGCCCGAGGACTCGGTCTTCCACGAGCTGCAGGACCGCTTCGGCATGTACTTCGAGGCCTACATGGGCGCCGAAGCGATCAAGAAGCGCCTCGAGGCCTTCGACCTGGTCACCGAGAGCGAAAACCTGCACCTGCAGATCGCCGAGGGCAAGGGCCAGAAGAAGATCCGCGCGATCAAGCGCCTCCGCGTGGTCAACGCGTTCATCATCACCGGCAACTCGCCGGCCGCCATGGTGCTCGACGTCGTCCCCGTGATCCCGCCCGAACTGCGCCCGATGGTGCAGCTCGACGGTGGCCGCTTCGCGACCTCCGACCTCAACGACCTCTACCGTCGTGTGATCAACCGCAACAACCGCCTGCGTCGTCTGCTGGACCTCGGTGCCCCCGAGATCATTGTGAACAACGAGAAGCGGATGCTGCAGGAGGCCGTTGACGCGCTCTTCGACAACGGTCGTCGTGGCCGCCCCGTAACGGGTACCGGCAACCGCGCCCTCAAGTCCCTGAGCGACATGCTCAAGGGCAAGCAGGGTCGTTTCCGCCAGAACCTGCTCGGCAAGCGCGTCGACTATTCCGGCCGTTCGGTCATCGTCGTCGGCCCGCAGCTCAAGCTGCACCAGTGTGGTCTGCCCAAGCAGATGGCACTCGAGCTGTTCAAGCCGTTCGTGATCAAGCGCCTGATCGACCTGAGCCACGCGCAGAACATCAAGGCCGCCAAGCGCATGGTCGAGCGGAGCCGACCGCAGGTCTGGGACGTGCTCGAGGAGATCATCCGCGAGCGCCCCGTGCTGCTGAACCGTGCGCCGACGCTTCACCGCCTCGGCATCCAGGCGTTCGAGCCTCAGCTCGTCGAGGGTAAGGCCATCCAGCTGCACCCTCTCGTCTGTGCCGCGTTCAACGCCGACTTCGATGGTGACCAGATGGCAGTCCACCTGCCGCTGTCGATGGAAGCCCAGGCCGAAGCACGCATCCTGATGCTCGCCTCGAACAACATCCTGAAGCCGTCCGACGGTCGCCCGGTGACCCTGCCCACGCAGGACATGATCATCGGTCTGCACCACCTGACCACGCTCAAGGAAGGCGTCATCGGCGAGGGCCGTGCGTTCTCCTCGATCTCGGAAGCGATTCTCGCTTTCGACCAGAAGAAGGACGCGAACCAGGGCCTCGACCTGAACGCCAAGGTGCGCATCCGTCTGACCGACAAGTACTTCGAAGAGGGCACGCAGCCCGACGGCGTCGAACTCGTCAACGGTCAGGCCGTCGGAACCGTGCTGGTGACCACCACGCTCGGCCGCGCGATCTTCAACGAGGCCATGCCGGTCGACTACCCGTACTTCGAGAAGGTCGCCGACAAGGGCAGCCTCTCGGCGATCGTCAACGACCTCGCCGAGCGGTACCCGAAGGTGGAGGTTGCCGCGACGCTTGACCGCGTCAAGGACGCCGGTTTCTACTGGGCCACCCGGTCCGGTGTGACCGTGGCGCTCAGCGACATCCTGACCCCGCCGAACAAGCCGCAGATCGTTGCCGGCTACGAGAAGCAGGCCGCCAAGGTGCAGTCGCAGTTCGAGAAGGGTCTCACGACCGACCTCGAGCGTCGCCAGGAGCTCATCCAGATCTGGACCAAGGCAACCGAAGACGTTGCCGCGGCCATGCAGGAGAACTTCCCGGCCGACAACACCATCAACCGAATGGTCACCTCCGGCGCCCGTGGTAACTGGCTGCAGGTGCGCAACATCGCCGGTATGCGAGGCCTGGTCAACAACCCGAAGGGTGAGATCATCCCTCGCCCGATCATCTCGAGCTACCGCGAAGGCCTGTCCGTCGCCGAGTACTTCATTGCTACTCACGGTGCTCGTAAGGGTCTGGCCGACACGGCTCTGCGTACCGCCGACTCCGGGTACCTCACGCGTCGTCTCGTGGACGTCTCGCAGGATGTCATCATCCGCGAAGACGACTGCGGCACGACCAAGGGTCTGGAACTGCCGATCGCCGAGGTCAACGCGATGGGCGATCTCGTTCGCCACCCCAACGTGGAGAACGCGGTCTACGCTCGCAGCCTGGCCACCCCGGCGGTCAACGCCAAGGGCGAGGTTGTCGCCGACGCCGGCGACGACGTGGGCGACGTGCTCATCGACAAGCTGGTCGAGGCCGGTGTCGAAACCATCAAGGTGCGCTCGGTCCTGACCTGTGAGTCGGCCGTCGGTGTCTGCGCGGTGTGCTACGGCCGTTCGCTCGCCACGGGGCTGCTCGTCGACATCGGTGAGGCCGTCGGTATCATCGCCGCGCAGTCCATCGGTGAGCCGGGTACCCAGCTCACGATGCGTACCTTCCACACCGGTGGATCGGCATCCGCCGACGACATCACCCAGGGTCTGCCTCGCGTGCAGGAACTGTTCGAGGCCCGTACCCCCAAGGGTGCGTCGCCGATCGTCGACACCGCCGGTCGCATCACCATCGAAGACACCGACCGCAGCCGGAAGGTCATCTTGACCCCCGACAACGGCGATGAGCCGATTGCCTACCCGGTGCTCAAGCGCTCCACCCTCCTCGTCGAGGATGGCCAGCACGTCGAGCTCGGCACGCAGATCATCATCGGCGCCGTCGACCCGAAGGAAGTTCTTCGCGTCAAGGGTGTTCGCGCCGTGCAGAAGCACATCGTCGGTGGAGTGCAGGACGTCTACCGCTCGCAGGGTGTGCCGATTCACGACAAGCACATCGAGGTCATTGTTCGTCAGATGCTTCGCAAGGTGACCGTCGTCGAGCACGGCGACACCGGCCTGCTCCCGGGCGAGCTCGTCGACCGGTTGAAGTACAACGACCTCAACCGCACGGCGCTCACCGAAGGCAAGAAGACGGCTTCGGCCCGTCAGGAAGTCATGGGTATCACCAAGGCTTCGCTGGCGACCGAGTCCTGGCTGTCGGCCGCTTCCTTCCAGGAGACCACCCGGGTTCTGACCCAGGCGGCCATGGAAGGCAAGAGCGACCCGCTGATGGGCCTCAAGGAGAACGTCATCATCGGTAAGTTGATCCCGGCCGGCACCGGTCTTCCCCGCTACCGCGACGTCACCGTCGAGGCAACGGATGAAGCCAAGGCTGAGCGTTACCCGAACCGCATCTTCACCGATGATGCAGCGTTCAACGAGGGTGACCTGAGTTTTGTCGACTTCGACAGCTTCTCGTCGGATGACTTCACCCCCGGCACCTACAACTAGTCACTAGCGATAGGTTCCCTGGATGGCCCCCTGCTTCGGCAGGGGGCCATCCGCCGTTAACGGCCGGTGGTCGAGCAACCTCGCTAGTTGAGCAACCTCGCTGGTCGAGCATCCCCGGTGGTCGAGCTTGTCGAGACCCGAGCCTGTCGAGACCCGGGCCCGACGGCACCCGCGATAAGCTGACCAGAACTCTCTGGGGGTATCGCATGGCTGCAGGTCCGGTGTCCGCTTCGGCAATGACGCGTCGACGGATGTGGGTGCTCCTCGGCGCCGTCGGCTCCCTGCTGGTCATCGCCCTCGTCGTCCTACTCATCGTGTGGCGTGGCGGCGCGAGCACCCCCGGCGCCGTGGAGGACACCGGGCGCCCGCAGCCGCACTCGTCCCCGGCACCCCTGGCCCTCGCCGCGCTGCCGGAGCAGACGTCGGCGCCGGACGGGCCGCGTCCGTCGACCTGCGACGAGCTGTACAGCCCGGCGATCGTGTCTGCCTTCGGCGATCTCGTGCTCAACCCCGCCTGGGTCGCCGAGGAGAACTCGGGAGTCAACCGAGGGTCCGAAGACCAGGAACTCATTGCTCTGATCGACGCCGCCGGGAAACCCCTCACCTGTGTCTGGGCGAACGAGAACGGCGGATCCGGTCTGGGTCTCACCACGGAACTCGTGTGGGTCACCCCGGAGCAGTCGGCCGCAGTGCAGAGCCGGCTGACCGCGATCGGCATGAACTGTTATGAGGAACTCGGCGGCATGCGCTGCCTCATCGAGTCCACGAACGACGGTGAAATCACGGGTGAGTCGCACTTCCTTCGCGACGGCCTCTGGCTGGCCACCAGCTACTTCAATGCCGGACCGGACGGCTACACGCACGACATCATCGCCAATGTGTGGGCCGGTGCGTAGCGCACGCCCATCGATCGGCGGATCCGCGCAATTCCCGCAGCCGGTATTGTTGGAACAACGACCAGCACTGTTGCTTTTCGGAATCAAAGGAACAGCATGCGCGTGATTGGGCAGTTCGGTGCGACGCTGGTCGGCGCCGCAGGGGTCATTATTCTCGTCTCCTGGTATGTCGGCATCGGTTCTCTGCCGCCGGCGCTCGTCTCCCTACTGGCAATGAAGCCGATGGCGGCCGTCGGGCTCGTCTTGGTGTCAGTGGCATTGCTTGTTGTCGAACGTCGCCGGCTGACCCTGGCGCTGGGGCTGTCGGCCCTCGTGATCGGTGCTCTCACTTTCGCCGAGTTCGTGCTCGATCGTTCATTCGGCATCGATACGCTCCTGCCCGGAATCGACTTCGAGGGGCTGCCCGAGCGCATGGCGCCGTCCACGGCCGTAGCTCTCACCTTGCTCGGGGCATCCGTCGTCGCCAGCCGAGCCGTTCGATCCGCCCCGATGCTCGGTTTTGCCTTCGGGGCCCTGGGCGTCAGCCTCGTCGCGACCCTGGGCTACGCCTACGGTGTCTCCTCGCTCTATTCGATCGGCGGCTACACCAGCATGGCCTGGCCGACGGCCTTGGGGATTGCGATCCTGGCGGCGGCGCTGTTGTTCCAACGCCCCGATGCCGGCCTGATCGGCCTTCTCCGCGACGGGGGGAGCGCGGGCCGACTCCTCTATCAGGTACTCCCATTTCTTGTTCCGGGCCCGTTCGTGCTCGGTTGGATCCTGCTGTGGGGTGAGCGTCAGGGGTGGTATGACACGGAGTTCGGCGTTGCCGGCCTGGTCCTGGGTCTGACGGTACTCACCGGCGTACTGGCCTGGGTCGCGGCTAAACGGCTGCGCAACCTCGATCGCGAGCGCGATGCCGCCATGCACGCTCTCGCCGAGGCCAACCACACGCTGGAGGACACGGTCGAGAACCGCACCCGCCAGCTCGCGGAGACGGCCGACACGCTGCACACCCTGATTAAGATCGCACCGGTCGGAATAGTGCAGTTAGACGCCGAAGGCGGGCTCATCTCTGCCAACGACCAGTGGTTGGCGCTCAGCGGTCTCACCAAGGCCGAGTCGCGCCGCGACGGCTGGGCGAAGGCCGTGCATCCCGACGATGCGGAGCGCGTGGTCCGTGAGTGGCAAGCGAGCGCCGCCGCCGGCGTGGCCTACGAAACTACCCTGCGGTTCCGCACTCCGACCGGCCAGGTCAACTGGGTGCAGGTGAGCACCGCCCCAATGCGTGACAACCAGGGCATCATCGGGCACCTGGCCAGCGTCACCGATGTGACCGCCCAGCGTGCGGCCGAGAACGCGGCGGCGGCCGCCGCCGCCCGGTTCGAGGCCGCCTTCGCCTCCTCGCCGCTTGGAACGGCCATCGTGACGGTGGACGGTCAGATCGTGGCCGCCAACAAGCGGCTCCTGGGTCTGGCGGGACGCACCGACACCCTGGTGGCCGAGCAGATCGAAACGATCTTCATGCCGGCCGAGAACGGTGACGACGATCTGCCGGAGGGCGCTGGTCAGGGCGCTGCGTCCACCCGTCAGCGGCTGGACCGACGGATGCGCCACGGCGGCAACCAGGACACCTGGGTCAAGGTCAGCATCGCCGAGATCGCGGAGATCTTCGAGGGTGACCAGGCCGGAGGACTGCTCTACCAGGTAGAGGACATCACCGCCCGGCGCCTTGCGGAGGCACGGGTGGAGCACCTGGCCTTCCATGATCCGCTGACCAACCTGCCCAACCGCCTGCTGCTGCTCGACCGTTTGAAGCAGGCACTGCTGCAGGCGTCACGCCGGAGTCGCGGTGTTGCGGTGCTGTTCATCGACCTCGACCGGTTCAAGTTCGTCAATGACAGCCTCGGGCACCACGCCGGCGACGCGGTGCTGACCGAGGTTGCCATCCGCCTCCGGCAGAGCATCCGGGCCAGCGACACGGTGTCCCGGATCGGGGGCGACGAGTTCGTCGTGATCTGCCCGGATGTCGGTGGCAGCGAGGACGTGCACCGCATCGCCGATTCGATCCAGGCATCCATCGCGCGGCCGATCATGATCGGTGACCAGATCGCATCCGTCGATGCCAGCATCGGAATCGCCTTCGGCCTCGGGCACGACGACGCCGAGGTGCTCCTGCGTAACGCGGACCAGGCCATGTACCTGGCGAAGGATCGCGGACGCGCCCGCTACGAGGTCTTCGACGACGACCTGCGGTACCGCATCCATCAGCGGCTCGACAGCGAACTCGCCCTGCGCGACGCAGTCGACCTGGGCGAGATCGAAACCTGGTATCAGCCGATCGTGGATCTGCAGAACCACACCGTGGTGGCCACCGAGGCACTGGCGCGCTGGCGGAGGCCCGAACGCGGGCTCGTCATGCCGGGCGACTTCATTGCGCTGGCTGAGGAAGTTGGCCTGATCAAGGGGATCGGGTCGACCGTGCTCGGTCAGGCGTGCCGGGCGGCCACGGCGTTGGAACAGGGAATGGCGGTCAGCGTCAACGTGTCCGCGCGGCAGTTCGTGCAGGATGACTTCGGTGACGTCGTCAAACGGGTCCTCGCCGAGTCGGGCCTGCCCCCGGAACGGCTCTGGCTGGAGTTGACCGAGAGTGCGGTGCTGGAGGCTATCGATTCCGCCGCCCGCACCTTCCAGGAGCTGCGCGGAGTCGGCGTGCGGCTGGCGATCGACGACTTCGGCACAGGGTATTCGTCGTTCACCCACCTGCGCGCGTTCACAGTCGACCTCCTCAAGATCGATCTGACGTTCATCCGAGACCTCGAGAGTTCCGATCACGATCGGGCGATCGTGGAGGGAATCCTGCGTCTGGCCGACTCCCTGAACCTGGATGTCGTCGCGGAGGGCATCGAAACAGCCTCGCAGCGAGACCTGCTGCGGGGGATGGGCTGCCGCTACGGCCAGGGCTACCTCTTCTCGAAGCCGGCCCCGAGCGCGTATCCCGCCCTGCTCGTCGCCCCCTGACCCGGGTCGTCGAGCCTCGACGTGCTGAGGTTTCCCGCACTCGGTGGTTGAGCCTGTCGAAACCCGGTGCGCCGCCCTCCCGAGGTTCCCCCACCGGTGGTCGAGCCTGTCGAAACCCGGTGCGCCGCCCTCCGGAGTTCCCCCGTCCGGTGGTTGAGCCTGTCGAAACCCGGTGCGCCGCCCTCCCGAGGTTCCCCCACCGGTGGTTGAGCCTGCCGAAACCCGGTGCGCCGCCCTCCGGAGTTCCCCCGTCCGGTGGTTGAGCCTGTCGAAACCCGGTGCGCCGCCCTCCCGAGGTTCCCCCACCGGTGGGTCGAGCCTGTCGTGACCAGTGACCAGTGACCAGGAGCACTCACCCGCACGACTCACCTGAGACTGCCCTACAACCCCGCCCTCTTGCTCGGCAACGCGACCAGAGTCTGCTCCAAATCGACCTCCACCGGTGGCCGCAGCCAGTACTGCGTCCCCGTTCGGATGATCGTCCAGTGCTGATTGTGCAGCAGCAGATGGTGCGGATGACACAGCAGGACGCCGTCGGCGAGATCGGTGTACCCGTTGTCCTTCAACCACTCGTTGATGTGGTGGGCTTCGTTCCAGGCGGGTGACCGGTCGCAGTCGATCCAGAGGCATCCGCCATCGCGTACGGCCATCGCGGCCCGCTGTTTCTCGGTGAAGAGTCGCGCCTCGCGGCCGACATTCACGATTAGCCCGTTGTCATCGAACTTGATTCCGCGGGTGCCGGTGTCACAAAGCAACCGGTCAATGGTTTCCTGCGAGATCGGGACCGGATTTCCGTCGATCAGCCCGTGCGCGGCTGTTTCGGCCGACCCGTGCTCGCTGACCTTCTCGGCCTGATCCGTCTGGCCGGTTTGATCCGCCTGGCCGGCCTGATCCGTCTGGCCGGCCTGATCCGCCTGGCCGGCCTGACCACCGTTGAGCGCCTTCTCGGTCACGATGACCCGCACCGCGGGCCGGCGCCCGCCGAACACTCGGCCCGGGTCGGCCTCCCCGGCGATCTTGAGCAGCTGTACGAGCGAGTCCGCGGCGATCTGCTCGTTCGTGCGCGGGTCATCTTGCATCTTCTTCGCCCATGAGGCCCGCTCCTTGTCGACGAAGCGCACCCCGCCACGGCGTGGGCCGGTGATGGAGTCGAAGGTGGAGAGCACGAACTCGCCGTCTTCGGGCGAGAACAGCCCGTTCAGGCGCACATTGCCGTTATTGAGCCGGTAGACCTTCAGGTAGCGGTCGTCGTAGGCCTGCTTCTCGCGGGCGGCGATGCCGGCCTCGTCGAGCGAGTCGCGCATCCGTCTCGCCCGTTTGAAGACCTCGTCGGCATTCAACGAGGCCGCCTCGACCAGCAGCGCCTCCAGCGCCGCACCGAGCCTCTCCGCCGTGACCGCCGCGTCGATCTGGCCGAGTCCCGCGCGGATCGACTCGGCCGCGTCGACAGACAGCGTTCCCGCGGTGACGGCCCGGGCGATCGGTGCCTGCCACGGCACCTTCGCCTCGAACCCCGCAACCTCGGCAGCGTCCCTGTCGGGCGAGGAGAGTGCCGCCTCGACACGCTTCTCCGCCGCCTCCGCGTCGGCCATCATGGTGCCGACGGCCACGAGCTTGTAGGCGTCACCCTTCGACGACCCGGTCCACTTCTGGATCAACGCCTCCGGTGAGAGAAACCCCTGCTGGGCCGCCAGCCCCGAGTGCCCGAGCTCCGGTCGGGACCTCTCGGCGATGGTCGCCGCCATCCAGACGGAGTAGGTGTCGAGGAGGCGGCGGGCCGAAGCGATTCGCGTCTGCCCTGTCAACACGTCAGCGTCGGGCAGGGCCGCAAGGTCGGCGCTCGAGGAGCCCAGCAGGGCCACGGCGTCGGCCGCCTGCCTGAGGTCTTCCGCGAGGTTGGTCATGTTACGAGGATACCTCAGCCCGCATCTGTTGTCGAGAGTTTCTCACCGAAATTGGTCAAGAATATCGAATTTGTATTCGATCAGAGACTGCCGCACGGGGGCCGTCCCTTGCCATCCGTTGCCTCAATTGAGACCCCGGCAATGGTGGAGGCACAACCTCGGAGGAGACGCCGATGAGTCCAGAGAATGCGGCCGAGAACGAGAGCGCCGCCGGCCACTCGTCCCCGGTAGGGGGCCCGCCAGCAGCCCGACGACGAGCCTGGATCGGACTGGCCGCATTCGCCTCCGCACTCCTCATTGTTCTCGTGGTGGCGCTGGTCTGGCGGGTCGGCGAAGGCTTTCCACGCGCAGTCGACGCCACCGGAACCGCCAATGGAACCGGCTCCGGCACCGGCACCGGAACCGGCACCGGAACCGGCACCGGAACCGGCACCGGAACCGCCACAGTGCCGCCCACCCCAACCAAGACACCCGGCGCTACAGAATCGCCTGCCACGGTAACACCCACCCAGGCGCCCACGGCAAACCCTGAGCCGGGCCAATCCGCAACCGCTGCACCCGGGCAGGCCGCGGCGCCGGGCGTTCCGCGTCCGGCCACCTGCACGCAGCTCTACACCCCGGAAATGATCCATGCACTCGGCGACCTCACGCTGAATCCCGAGTGGAGTCAGGACCAGGACAACGGGGTGGCCCACGGCACGGATGACTCCGAGTTGCGGGCCCAGATCGACGCCCTTGACCACCTGACCTGCGTTTGGGCGAGCCCCTACGGGGGATCCGACACCGGCATCATCACCAACGTGGTCTGGGTGACCCCGGAGCAGAGCGCGGCCGTGGAGGCCAGGCTCGTCGCGAAGGGCCTGGAATGTTTCAACCAATCGGAGGGCCGCCGCTGCGTCATCCAGACGAACACGGTGGATGGCGCCTTCGGGGAGTCACATTTTCTGCGCAACGGCATCTGGCTCGCCACGAAGTACACGAACGCTGGCCCGCTGGGCTACACACAGAACATCATCGACAACCTCTGGATGGGTGTTTAGGCTGCGCAGAGCAGGCAGGCAGGCAGGGTGAAAATCGCCACAGGGGACGCCCCACGAGCCAACCCATTCCGCCTGCGATCCGCGGGCCGTAACCGAGTCGCTGCCGGGCCCCATTAGGATCACTAATCAGAGGCTTTTTTCGAGCCGTGCCCCCCTCATTGTGGGTCTGGCAAGACTTCCCGCCCCAGAGATAGCGTTATTCGTTACTTACTTGCCGAGCCTGTTCGAGAGGATCGCGTGGCCAGCCTCACCGAAATCTTGATCCTGCACGGCCTGCTTCCCATTGAGGAGCTGGACCACCTCATGGCCGGCGACCCCGCCGACGAGTCTGCCGTTCGCGCCCTCGTGGCCAAGGGCGTCATCACCGAGGTGCAGTTCGCCAAGGCTCGGGCCCAGCAGGCCAACCTGCCCTTCGTCGAGCTGATCGACTACCCGGTCGATCGCCTGGCGGTGTCACTCGTGCCGGTGGCCGTCTGCAAGCGCCACGAGGTGCTCCCGATCGCGGTCGACGATGGTCGCCTCATCCTGGCCATGGTCGATCCCGGCAACGTTTTTGCCGTCGACGACGTGCGCGAAGCATCACGGATGCGCGTCACCCAGGTTGTCGCCGAGCGCGCCGACCTGCTCGCCGCCATCACCCGCTACCACCGAGCCGACGACGAGCTCAGCGACCTCACCTCCACACTCGAGGAAGAGAACGCCGCCGCCGAGAGCACCTCCTTCGGCGTCTCCGATTCCATCGACGACGACGCCCCGATCGTGCGGTTCGTGAACCTGCTGGTCAGTCAGGCCATCCAGGACCTGGCCTCCGATATTCACATCGAACCCGGCGAGCACAACCTGCGGGTGCGCTACCGCATCGACGGGGTGCTGCACGAGATGCAGACCGCGCCGAAGAGCATCCAGAACGGCGTCATCTCCCGGCTCAAGATCATGAGCGATATCGACATCGCCGAGCGGCGCAAACCGCAGGACGGCCGCATGACCGTGCGCCACGCCGGCCGCCAGATCGATCTGCGCGTCGCGACCCTCCCCACCGTGTGGGGCGAGAAGGTCGTCATGCGTATCCTCGACAATTCGAACACGACCCTCGACGTGCGCGCGCTGGCCCTGCTCGAGCACAACTTCGAGGCCTACAAGACCTCGTACTCCAAGCCCTACGGCATGATCCTGATCACCGGACCCACCGGTTCGGGCAAGTCGACCACTCTCTATACGACCCTGGGCGCGGTCGCCCGCCCCGAGATCAATGTGATCACGGTCGAAGACCCGGTCGAGTACCGCATGGCGGGCATCAATCAGGTGCAGGTGAACCCGAAGGCGGGCCTCACCTTTGCGAGTGCGCTGCGTTCCATCCTGCGAAGCGACCCGGATGTCGTCCTGCTGGGTGAGATCCGCGACCACGAGACCGCACAGATCGCCATTGAGGCGTCGTTGACCGGGCACCTCGTGCTCTCCACCCTGCACACCAACGACGCGCCGAGCGCCATCACCCGGCTCACGGAAATGGGCATCGAGCCCTTCCTGGTGGGCTCTGCACTCGACTGCGTGGTGGCCCAGCGACTCGCCCGCCGTCTCTGCGATAAGTGCAAGACGCCATCCGCTCTGACCGCCGACTATCTGACGCGGCTGCGCTTCTCGTTCGACCTGGAGCGCCCGCTGCCCACGATCTTCGAGGCGGTCGGCTGCACGCAGTGCTCAAAGACCGGATACCGGGGGCGCATCGCCGTGCACGAGGTGATGACCGTGACCGAGGAGATCGAGCGGCTCGCCGTGGCCCGAGCATCGAGCGCCGAAATCGGCCGGGTGGCGCGCGAACACGGCATGATCACCCTCCGCGAGGATGGCTGGGCGAAGGCGCAAATGGGTTTGACATCGATCGAAGAAATCTTGCGAGTGGTCGCATAGTGCAAAAGGGGACATCTGCATGAGCCAGCCCATTTACGAAATCCCGGTCACGCCCCCAGGGGCTGCCGAGGGCAGCTGGCGCCTTGGCGATCCCGACCGGCGCAAAGCTGAACCGGTCGCAATGCCCGACGTTGACGCCACGACGATCGATACAGCCAACACCAGGGTCTACTCGCTCGATGAATTCACGGCCCCGGGAGGTCGTCGCTCCGCTGAACCACAGGCGATCGCCCCACAGGTTGCCAGGGCGGAAGCAAGACTCACCCCTGAGGAGCGCGCCGCCCTCGGCAACGCAGACCCCGACCTCGTGGCGGCCCTCGAGGAGGTCGTGATGTGCAATGCGTCCGACCTTCATGTCACGGCGGGTGCGCCACCCAGCATCCGCGTGGACGGCGGTCTCCGCCCCATCGAAGGGGTGCCACGATGGATGCCGGAGAAGGTCACGAAGGCCCTTTACAGCCTGCTGCTCCCCGACCAGCGCGAGCGGTTCGAGCGTGAACAGGAACTTGACTTTGCCTATACCGCTGGTGGGGCTCGCTTCCGTGTCAACTATTACCAGCAGCGCAACTCCATCGGTGGAGCTTTTCGTCTGATTCCCCGAGAGATCAAGCCGCTTGAGCAGCTCGGCGTGCCTGCTTCCATCGGCAAATTCGCTGGGCTCGCGCGCGGGCTTGTGCTCGTGACCGGACCGACGGGGTCCGGCAAGTCGACGACGCTCGCGGCACTCATCGACCTTGTGAACCGCACCCGAGCAGACCACATCATGACCGTGGAAGACCCGATCGAATTTCTGCACAGACATCAGAAATCACTGGTCAACCAGCGGGAAGTCGGCCACGACACGCACAGCTTCGCAAACGCTCTAAAGCACGTTCTGCGCCAGGACCCCGACGTGATCTTGATCGGCGAGCTCCGCGACCTGGAGACGATCTCGGTTGCGTTGACCGCTGCTGAGACCGGGCACCTCGTCTTCGCCACGTTGCACACCCAGTCCGCAGCGCAGACCGTCGACCGAGTGATCGATGTCTTCCCGCCTCACCAGCAGGGTCAGGTGCGCGCTCAGCTGGCCGCCACCCTGCAGGGTGTCGTCTGTCAGACGCTGGTCAAGAAGGCCAGCGGGAAGGGCCGTGTTGTCGCCACCGAAGTGCTCGTGACCACTCCCGCGATTGGCAACCTGATCCGCGAGGGCAAGACCTACCAGATCACCTCGATGATGCAGGCCGGTCGAGGGCTGGGCATGCACACGATGGACCAGCATCTGGCAGAGCTCGTCGATGCCGGCCAGATCACCCGTGAAGCGGCGCTCGAAAAGGCACAAGAACCCGATGCCATCGGCCAACTGATCCAACGCTCAGAGACCCCAAGCGATGAGATCGGACGAGCGATAGCTTCCGGTGGTATCGATTTCGGTGACTCCTACTCGCGGGACAAGCACTGATGGCAACAGTCCAGGCATTCACCTATAAGGGGCGCGATTCAGCCGGGAAGATCGTCAAGGGAAAGTTGGATGCCTCGAGCGAGGCAGCAGTAGCGTCCCGGCTTAATTCGATGGGCTTGTCTCCGATTTCGATTAGCGCCTCACCGGAGGGAACCGGACTAAGCCGGGAAATCACGATCCCGGGATTCAGCAAGGGCGTTGGCCTGAAGGACCTCGCCATCATGAGCCGCCAGATGGCGACCATGATCGGCTCTGGCTTGTCCCTATTGCGCGCGCTCAACATTCTGGCCGAGCAAACCGAAAGCGCAGCGCTCTCGAAGCTCCTCGTACTTGTGCGCGACGATGTCGAGTCGGGCACATCTATCTCAGATGCGCTCGGCAAACACAGCGAGTCGTTTCCGCCGATCATGGTCAACATGGTTCGGGCCGGTGAAACGGGCGGATTCCTCGACGGCGCTCTCGAGTCAATCGCTGCGAACTTCGAAAAGGAAGTCAAGCTCCGAAACACGATCAAGTCGGCGCTGACCTACCCCGTCATCGTGCTGCTGATGTCCCTCGCTGCCGTCATGATCATGCTGATCTTCATCGTGCCGATCTTTGAGGATATGTTCGCGGGCGCGGGCGACAAGCTGCCTCTCCCAACGATGATTCTGGTCTACCTTTCGCGCTCGATGACGTGGGTGGGGCCGCTTCTCGCCGTTGTCATCATCGCCTTCAGCGTCTGGTGGAAAAAGAACAAGAACACGGACAGAGTGCGGAAGTTCGTTGACCCTCTCAAACTCAAACTGCCGGTCTTCGGGCCGTTGGCAAAGAAGATCGCCGTCGCCAGGTTCGCTCGCAACTTCTCGAACATGATCGGCGCCGGCGTGCCGATCCTTCAGGCACTGAAAATCGTGGGCGAGACCTCCGGAAACTGGGTGATCGAGAACGCCCTGACCGAGGTCGCAGAATCGGTGCGCCAGGGCCACTCCATTTCCGCGCCGCTCCTGAACCAGCCGGTGTTTCCTCCTATGGTTACCCAAATGATCGCAGTCGGTGAAGACGCCGGCTCGCTCGAGGTCATGCTCGACAAGATCGCGGACTTCTACGATGACGAGGTTCAGTCGGCCACCGAGCAGCTCACCGCCATGATCGAGCCCCTCATGATCGCATTTCTGGGCGTCATTATCGGAGGCATGGTCATTGCTCTTTACATGCCGATCTTCGGCATCGCCGGCGCAATCGAATAATCGCCCAGAGCTTGCTGCGTGTTCCGTGATGACCGATGTGAATATTGACCCCCACGACTGGGGGTGTTTCGAATTCACATTGCCCTCTCTCGCGGGTCGTGGGGGGTTATCGCTGCCCATACAGTGGAATCCTGATCGGTTCCCGAAAACCGGTTCCTGTGCAACCACTCACCGATTGGAACTCATCGTGCTCACTCGCAGCCTCAACGCCCTCAACGCCCGACGCAAGAACCCTGACGCGAACGAAAAGGGCTTCACCCTGATCGAACTCCTCGTCGTCGTCATCATCATCGGCATCCTCGCCGCCATCGCAATTCCGGTCTACTTGGGCATTCAGAACAACGCCAAGGAGTCGGGCGTGCAGTCGGACGTGGCCAACGCCAAGATTGGCGTTGTCGCAATTCAGACGGACACGGGTGCGCTTCCGGCTGCTGGGACGATCGACCCATCAGCGAACTCTAAGTACGGCTTCACCAAGAGTGCAAACACCGGCGCCCTCACCTTGACCGTCGGAGCGGGCGCTGCATTCTGCGTGTCTGCACCCAGCACGACCTCTCCAGTAGTGACTTTCGCGGCTAGCGACCTTGTCGGCGCCAAGAAGGGCACTTGTTCGGCAGGCGCCTTCGTAGCCCCGTAAGGAAAGAGTCTCACGAGGAGAGGGACGTCACACGGATGTCCCTCTCCTCGCACTCAGCATCTACGCGGCCACCCACCTTAACTACTACCCGCCCCTACTTCGCGGGAGGTCAATCATGAAGCCCCTATGTTCCCACCTGCGCCTTCTCGGCGGCCGCGACCCGGGCTTGGGTCTAGTCGAAATCCTCGTCTCCATGATGATTCTCGCGATCTTGGCCGTCGCTGTCCTGCCAGTCCTAGTCCAAGGGCTGCGAACCTCCGGCAGCAACGCAACGCTGGCAACGGCGAGTCAGTTCGCCGGGCAAGAACTCGACCTGGTTCGAAGATATAATTCCGATTGCTCCACGGTCAGCACATTTGATGACGTACCTACGCGAGTCGCAGCTGACGCACGCGGCGTGTCTCTCGAGATCCGGCGCTCCGTTGGCGCCTGCCCGGCCGCTACTGCCTACCCGGGTGTAGTGCGGGTCAGCGTCGAAATCACCCGCGCGGGCATTCCATCGCCCATCCTCGCCAAAGCGACTACATTCGTGCTGCTCGAAGGGGCTGCGCCGTGATCCGCCGCCTACACGATTCCGATCGCGGGTTCACTCTGATCGAGCTGGTTGTGTCATTGGCAATCGGCGTACTCGGTTTGGTCATCGTCGGAGGCATGCTGATAGGCACGATGAAAGCACAATCGAGCGTTCGAGAGGCAGCTCAATCGAGTAACACTGGCCAGCTCGTCTCCAAAGCGCTTACCCGCGACGTGCGCGCGGCGCGTGAGTTGAGGGCCACACCCTCTTCCGCCGGTACATGCTTGTTGCGCCTCACGGTTGTTGATAACGCCCTTGCGACGCCGGTATCAGTGCGCTATGTGGCCTGGTATTTCGGTAACGGGGAAATTCGCTCCACGCGTTCAGCATCCGCGATCGCGGTTCCAGCTTCCCCTAGTGACGTCGCGACTTGGACGTTATTTGCTTCCGGGGTCAGCCGGGCAAATTCAACGCCGGTGTTCAGCGCGAGTGGCCCTCAAGTCGTGCTCAGTTTCAGGGTTGCTGGCTCCTCCGGTGCGCCCGTTCTCATACAAACGACTGCAGCCAGCCGACAACCGATGCCTACACCAGGCCCAGGAGTGAGCCCGCCATGTTCATAACCAGAGAACTGTCTCGAGTCCGTCGTGGTGAACGCGGGAGTGCACTGGTGGCGGTGTTGGGTCTCATGATCGTCCTCTCGATCGTGACAATAACGATTGGCGCGGTGACTGTTCAATCAGCAGGAACGACGACCTCGTCCCGCGCCGGCGTGCAATCCCATGCGGCCGCAGACGCCGGCATCGATGTTGCTCTCGCGCGGCTGAAGACCACAAACGGCTGCACGACGGGGGGGAACGTTCTGACCTCGACAGTGGTGCCCGTCTTCACCTCGACAATCGGCTATTCGTTGAACGCCGGGTCGACCTGGACAAACGGGTGTCCGCCGGTCAGCGCGACCCACGTTCGCATTACGTCTGTCGGAACTGCCGAGCAGCTCGGTGTAGCGCGGGCCAGCTCAGGGGACAAGAGCACAGTTCAGGCCATCTACAAGTGGGTGCCGATCATCGTTCAGGTACCCATCGATGGAGCCGCCGTGTACGCCAACTCCGTCGATGGGGTCCTCAAGAAGTTCAACCTCAGTTCGGCGGACAACAGCGTTGCGACGTCTGTAATGGTGAAAACGGGCGACGTCGAATGCACGAACAACGCAAAGATCGGTGGTGATTTGATCCTGGGTGATGGCAACGCGAAGCTGAATGCGTGCGACGTAGCGGGGAAAATTCATGTCAATGGCAACGTCGTCATTGACTCGAGCAACGTCGGCGGGTCAATTTGGGCGACCGGGACGCTCTCCATTGCGGGCAGTACTTACAACACTGCGACCGTTAGGTCCGGCGCAACGGTGCCCATTCCTGCGATCCCGAACTGGACCGATATCAAGTGGGATCCCGCGCAATGGACCGGGATGGGGTACAACATCGTCAATTGGACAGGCTCGTGCGACATCAGCAAGAACAACGCGGCGGGTACAAAGTGGGCACAGATCGCGACCTACATCACGCCAACCGTCGTCAATTTCTTGAACGCGTGCCCCAACGTCCCGGTGACGACCAGCAATAGCATGGACTATGTCGATCTGAAATCGAACATCGTGTTGGTGGCGAACCAGTTCACGTTCGACAAGCTGTATTTCACCAACCTGAGCCTCCCCGTAACGCCGCGCACGCTGACCTTCCTTGTTCCTGACGACGTGCCTGATGGGCAACCAACCTGCAGCCCTACCGCTCCGAGCACCCTGAAGGGCGATATCTTCCTGACAAACGAAACAGATTTCGGAACCAATATCGCAGCGATGGTCTATACACCATGCAAGATCCGGAGCAATCGCAACGGCTTCCGTGGTCAGTTGTATGGGGGGGAGGTGGAGTTCAACCAACAGGCCTCCCTTGAATTTGTACCCGTTGGTGTGCAAGGGATCGATCTAAGTGGCGGCCTGACGAATCCCGTTCAAACGGGAGCGAAATTGGGCGATCCTCTCAGCACGCTGGATGTTGGGTGATTTACGCAGTACTCCCGCTGGTCGGTGCGGGAATCTTCGGGGCATTGATCGGCTCTTTCCTTAACGTTGTGATTTTCCGCGTTCCTGCCGGGCGGTCCATCATTGCACCGCCCAGCGCGTGCGGCTCATGTGGTGCCGGTATCCGCCCCTGGGATAACGTTCCCGTGCTCTCGTGGGTGCTTCTGCGTGGTCGATGCCGGGATTGCGCGGCATCGATTTCCGCAAGGTACCCCCTTGTCGAACTGGGCACGGCTCTGTTCTTCGTGGTCGTTGCCATTCACTTTCTTAGCGCACCATCCGACGTTCCCGGTGCAGGCGCCGCGGTCTTCACGGTCCTCGCGTACCTGTATCTGGCCGCAGTCAGCGTCACGCTCGCACTGATCGACTTCGACACTCATACGTTGCCCAACCGGATCGTGCTGCCGACCTATCTGGTTGGTTTTGCGCTGCTCGGCGGGGCAGCAGTCGCTGGCGGTGATCCCTCTGCGCTGATACGGGGGATATTGGGGCTCGCCATCCTTTGGGCTATCTACCTGGGCCTCGCGCTCATCTACCCAGGAGGAATGGGCTTCGGCGACGTCAAACTTGCCGGCGTCCTCGGACTATTTCTCGGTTGCCTCGGCTGGGGAGAGCTCATAGTCGGGGGTTTTGCGGCATTCTTGCTGGGGGGCATCTTCGGCCTTGGACTGCTACTGACGAAACGCGCCAGCCGGAAAAGCGGGATTCCGTTCGGCCCGTGGATGCTGGGCGGGGCCTGGGTCGGAATCTTCTTCGGGGATCAGCTGTGGCAAGGCTACTTGTCGCTCCTCGGTGTGGCGTAGCAATGACTATCAAATAGGTTAGAGAGAGCAGGATGCAGTGGCAACGAGCGTCGTAGGGATTGACATCGGCAGCGCCGCGCTTCGGGCCGTGGAATTGGCCGATCCGGCCAAGGCGAAGCCGACTTTACTGCGGTACTTCGAGGTCCCGTTGCCCGACGGTGCCGTCAGCCGCGGTGAGGTGCTTGAGCCGAACACGGTCGCGGGCGCACTCAAGCTGTTGTGGTCTCAGGGCGGATTCAAGTCGAAGGACGTCGTACTCGGGATGGGAAACCAGCGAGTGCTCGCCCGCGACCTGACCGTTCCGAAGATGTCGCTGAACCGCATCCGTGAGTCCTTGCCGTTCGAAGTGCAGGACATGCTTCCAGTCCCCGTCGCGGACGCCCTCCTTGACTTCTATCCCATCTCTGAATCGACCGGGCAGAACGGGCTGGTTGTTAACGGTCTGCTCATTGCGGCCGTGAAAGAAGCAGTGCTGGGCAACGTCAAGGCCGCCCAGTTAGCCGGGCTGACTACAGTTGACGTTGATCTCATCCCGTTCGCACTCAGCCGGGTGCTGGTGACCCGCCCGCAAATCACGGGCACGGTTGCCCTCCTCGATCTAGGGGGAAACACCAGCAGCGTCGTGATCATCAAGGATGGAGTTCCCCAGTTCGTGAGAATCATCCCGACGGGCGGCGACGACCTCACCGAGGCTCTCCGCAACGGGCTTGAAGTGGACGCGGTGCAGGCCGAATCGATCAAACGCACCCGGGGGTTAGCCACGGGCGCCGTTCCGTCGGCGGACCAGCCGGCAATCGAAATCATCTATCAGGTGACGAGTGAACTGTTGACGAGTCTCCGCAACACCATCAACTACTACGGAAATACACGGCCGGCTGATCAGGTGCAGCGGATTGTACTCACCGGGGGAGGATCGCTCCTCAACGGCTTTGCCGCAGCGTTGGCGGAATTGACGCGCTTGGACGTTTCGATGGCGGATCCGTTCTCGACAGTGTCTTTGGCCCGTTCGGTTGACGAAAAGGCGCTGCGAGGAAGCAGCTCAGCTTTCACTGTCGCGCTGGGCCTTGCGTTGGGGAGCGCAACATGAGTGGCGACAAACGCAAAGAGACACTGGTCATCGGCGGAGAACCGCGGGTAGACCTGCTTCCGATTGAGGTCCGAAAGGAACGCACAACGAAAGTTATGCGCAGGCGCCTCGCTCTCGGCGTAGTGGGCGTGCTTGCTCTCGTGATCGTCGGATCCGTCGCAGCAACGGCCTTGTCCTTAGAAGCTCAAATGCGCTTGGCGGACGAGCAGGCGCGTACGGCCGGTCTCCTGGTAGAGCAGTCGAAGTACATCGAAGTGCGGAAGGTGCAAGACCAGGTCACCCTCGTCGAGGCGGCTCAGCAGGTCGGCTCTTCAACGGAGATCGACTGGAAGAAATACCTTGAGAACGTTCAAGCGACCCTGCCCCCGGGCGTGACGATTGACGGCATCGCCGTCGATTCGGCCTCGCCGCTCGCGATCTATGATCAGCCGACCCTGCCACTACAGGGTGCGCGCGTCGCCACGGTTGGCTTCACTGCGACAAGCGCTGTTCTTCCCGATGTTCCGACCTGGCTGAACGCGCTCGCGACGTTGCCGGGGTATGCCGACGCCCTTCCGAGTTCGGCCAACCTGGACGAGGCAACCAACACCTACAAAGTGAATATCACTATGCACATCAACGACGCCGCCTTCTCGAAGCGCTTCGCGACGGAAGGCAAGTAGCCATGGACAAGAACCGGCTCTGGATGATCGGCTCCGCGCTGATGATGGTTCTCGTCATTGCGCTGGGCTGGGTCATCGGCCTCCAGCCCCAGTTTGCGGCTATCGCGACTGCGAACGATCAGCGTGTTTCAGTCGAGCAGACCAATGTGGGCCACCGGGCTTCCCTGGCCAAGCTCAAGGAAGACTTCAAGGGAATCGACGGTCTCAATCAAAAACTTGCGTCTCTGAACAAGTCCGTTCCGTCTGGCACCAACGCGCCTGACTACGTCGATCAGCTCGACGCCCTGGCGAACGCGAACCAGGTCACCCTCAAGGGCCTCACCATCGCCGATGCGGAGGCCTACACACCCGTTGCACTCGTGGCCCCCGTTGCGCCCGCGGCCGAAGCCGGGGCCCCCGAGCCCAGCCCGGCTCCAACAGCGACCCCGGCACCGACTGCCGCACCGGGATCCCCGCCCGTAACCAACGCCGGAATCACGGCATCCAATTTCGCTTCGCTCTCGGTCCAGATCACTGTGTCGGGGACCTACAGCAACGTGCTCAATTTCGTGAACGGCCTGCAGATGGGCCCGAGACTATTCCTCGTTACTGGTCTGACTACGACTTCAGCGACGTTGAGTTCGGCGCCCGTCGGTGGCACCGCGGCACCGCAGCCGTCTGCCGAACCTGGAAACGATGGCCTCGTCGACGGGTCGATTTCGGGCCTCATCTACTCGATCGTGGCATCACCTGCCCCGCTTGCAGTCACGGGAGAATAGGGCGCCGCGTCCGGCCGAGCCTCCCCCGACCGGGGAGTCGCATTGCTACAGTTGCTCCTGACCGTTACGGCCTCGGCCACAAGGAGCGCATCATGAGTAACACCACACCCCCCGAGGGCAACCGCAACTACGACCACGACCCGGAACCGGTCGACAACGTCGGCCACGCCGAGCACACGGATGCCCCCGACTACACCGGGTCAGGCTCACACTCCGCGCCGGCCGACTCAGGCGACGCGACCGACGCTGCAACTCTGGCACCGGCATCCGCTCACGGCGAGCCCGTCGGCGAACCCGTCTCCTACGACGCCCCCGAGACCCATACTCCCGCTCCTGGCACCCACGACGCCTCCCGTGAGCCCGCGACGGCCGCCTACGTGCCCGCCGCCTCCGTGAACAGCACTCCTGCGAACAGCACCGCTTCGAACAGCACGGCCGAGACCCAGCGCATCGACCCGGTCGACACCCGGGCCGACGCTCCCACCGCGTCCCACACCCCCACGAACACCACAGTTCAGCCCCCCATCTACATCCAGGCGCCGACCGCTCCGAAGTACAAGAGCAACCGCGGCCCCGGCGTCGTGATCGCGTTGCTCTCCACCGTGATCTTCGCGGTGCTCTACGCGCTCGTCGCCTTCGCCCTCTCCGGCATCGGCAGCCTGTCGATCTCCGAAACGGCCACGAAGTTCACCGAGTTCATCGTGCTGCCCATCTTCTACGTGCCGGTCATCTTCTTCTTCGTCGCGTTCGCCCTGCTGGTGCTGCTCGTGAACCGCGGCGGCTGGTGGGCCTACGTGCTCTTCGGCTTCCTGGTGGCCGTGGTCGTCTACTTCTCCTACATCGGGGCGGCGCTCCTGAGCGTGCAGGCGTGGAACTTCACGCCCGACCAGGCCGCACGCTTTATCAGCCAGCAGTGGCTGAACCCGGGAGCCATCGCCGCCGCGATCGTCGCCCGCGAGGTGCCGATCTGGGCCGGCGCCTGGATCGCCCGCAACGGCCGCTCCATCACCGAACGCAACGCCGCATCGAAGGCCGAGTACGACCGCGTCCTCGCCGCCGGACCGCAGGGCATCCGCAGCAACTAGTCGGTCGACGCCCGGCGCACACCACGCGCCGGGCCCCGGCAGGCACGCCAGCAAGGGGGAGCGATGCGGGACTACCAGCAATACGCGACGGTCGTCGCCGTCTTCGCCGCGGTGCTCCTCGCCGCGCTCCTCGTCGCGGCCTTCGGCCTGATCAGCCTGCTGGTCGACACGGATGTCATCAGTGACCCGAACGCCGGACCCCTCGTCGGGCCGATCATGACCGCCGCCGCCGTGGTGCTGGTGCTCATCCTGATGCTCCTCCTGGGGTTGCGCACCAGGCCGGAGAACCAGCGGATCGCCGTCGGGTACTCCCTGGGCACCGGATTCGCCGCGATCGGAGTCTTCGTTCTGGTGGGCGGGGTGCTCTACGCGCTCGGCACCGGCGTGCCGGCCGACACCGCCGGGCTCCCGGGCGACAGCGTCGGGTTCGCGGCCTCGGTGCTGCTGGGCCCGTTCGCGGTGACCACTGGCATCCTCGCCTTCATCATCACCCTGCTCTACTCGCTGGTCCTGGCCTCACGGATGCCCGAACGCGGCCCGCCGAAATGGCCGTGGGAACGCGATGATGACTGAGATGCCGGCCTAGAAATTCACCGACCGCGCAGCGGCTCGATCGAGTACCCTTGATGTCCATGGACGGTTCCATCGAGTCGCGGGTCAGCCATCAGGTTGACGACTGGCTGACCTGGCTGCCCCGGTGGCGCCCGGGCACGCATCGCGGCCGCACCCGACTGTGCCGCACCTGCTTCGGGTCGCCGGTCATCGCGGCCGCTGGCCTGACGACAGATGTCCCGCACGCCGTGCAGCACGCCCTCGCCATGCGCCTGAAGCACTTGATCGACGCAGAGGTCGACGAGTTCACCGAGACGCACTTGCCGCTGTTGAGCCGGGAGATCCAGCTGAACGAGGAGCGCAAGGCCGCGTCGGCCTACCACCCGGCCGAGGGCCTCGACCCGGCCTACACCGGCCTCGACCTCGACCCGCCGGCCGCGCCCGACGCCCCCTACCTGTTCACGTTCGCCGAACTCGCCCGGCCGGAGGCATCCGTCGCCGCGCCCCTCGCCCCGGCTCCCTTGACCGACGCGGAGAAGGCGGCCATCCGCGCCGAGGTCGCCCGCGCCGACGCACACGCCGCCCTGGTCGGCGGCCGCGTCTGCGCCGAGCTGGTTCGGCACCGCGAACGGATGCGCACCGCCGTCGCCGAATTCGTCGAACCCTGGGTGCTCGCTCTCCTCGCCGACCTCGACACCGCGCTCGATTCCCCGCTCTGGCCCCGGAACATCTGAACAACTCCTGAACGAACCCCTCGGACCATGTGATCCATTTGACCGGGTTGCCACCGCCGAGTTAGTATTTCGGGGTGTGCGCTGTGTCGTGCGCTTGAGTTATGCCATCGCGATCTTGTCGTGCCGCACCTTAGGCGCCTCGATCTGGCACTCACACAGGGTTTGCTCTCCGAGCAGCCCCCACGGCATACCTGCCTCAGCTTGCGGAATTCATTCCGTGTGTCGGTGGGTCCAGATGAACTCGATCGGGCCGGAAACGGATCGATTCGAATGCTAACCATCAATGAGCTGTCACCGTGCAGCAATAACAAGGAGTAATTAGTGCCCACCATTCAGCAGTTGGTACGAAAGGGCCGCAGCCCCAAGGTCACCAAGACCAAGGCGCCCGCCCTGAAGTCCAACCCCCAGCAGCGCGGCGTGTGCACCCGTGTTTACACGACCACGCCGAAGAAGCCGAACTCGGCTCTCCGCAAGGTCGCCCGCGTCAAGCTGTCGAACGGTACCGAGGTCACCGCCTACATCCCCGGCGAGGGTCACAACCTGCAGGAGCACTCCATGGTGCTCGTCCGCGGTGGTCGTGTTAAGGACCTCCCCGGTGTTCGATACAAGATCGTTCGCGGCGCACTGGACACCCAGGCCGTCAAGAACCGCAAGCAGGCTCGTAGCCGCTACGGCGCCAAGATGGAGAAGAAGTAATGCCTCGTAAAGGCCCAGCGCCCAAGCGTCCCGTTATCGCTGACCCGGTATACGGCGCCCCGATCGTCTCCCAGCTCGTCAACAAGATCCTCCTCGACGGCAAAAAGGGCCTCGCCGAGCGCATCGTTTACGATGCACTCGAAGGCGTCGTTGCCAAGAACGGTGCGGATGCCGTCGTCACGCTGAAGAAAGCACTCGACAACGTTCGCCCGACCCTCGAGGTGCGTTCGCGCCGCGTCGGTGGTTCCACCTACCAGGTGCCCGTCGAAGTGAAGCCGCACCGCGCCAACACCCTGGCTCTGCGCTGGTTGACCAGCTACGCCAAGGCCCGTCGCGAGAAGACGATGACCGAGCGTCTCACCAACGAAATCCTCGACGCATCCAACGGCCTCGGTGCCGCTGTGAAGCGCCGCGAGGACACGCACAAGATGGCCGAGGCGAACAAGGCCTTCGCACACTACCGCTGGTAGTCGCGTTCCGGAGTCCGGGCTCTTGGTGATGGAGCCTGTCGAGATCAAATCTCGACAAGCTCGATCACCGAGGCCCGGATATCGGATGCCCTGTTTCGCCCCAAGCACCATAAGCAAACTTCCGGAGGACCCCCGTGGCACTTGACGTGCTCACCGACCTGAGTAAGGTCCGCAACATCGGCATCATGGCTCACATTGATGCTGGCAAGACCACCGTCACTGAGCGCATCCTGTATTACACGGGTGTCAATCACAAGATCGGCGAGACGCACGACGGCGCCTCGACCATGGACTGGATGGCGCAGGAGCAGGAACGTGGCATCACCATCACGTCTGCCGCGACGACCTGTTTCTGGGCTGAAAACCAGATCAACATCATCGACACCCCCGGCCACGTCGACTTCACCGTCGAGGTGGAGCGTTCGCTCCGCGTCCTCGACGGCGCTGTCGCAGTGTTCGACGGCAAAGAGGGCGTTGAGCCCCAGTCCGAGACCGTCTGGCGCCAGGCCGACAAGTACGACGTGCCCCGCATCTGCTTCGTCAACAAGATGGACAAGCTCGGCGCCGACTTCTTCTACACGGTCGACACGATCGTCAAGCGCCTCGGCGCGAAGCCGCTCGTCATCCAGCTGCCCATCGGCGCCGAGAACACCTTCGAAGGCGTTGTCGACCTCGTCGAAATGCGCGCACTGACCTGGCGTGGCGACTCCAAGGGTGACGTCGAGATGGGCTCCAAGTACGCCATCGAAGAGATCCCCGCCGACCTCATCGAGCAGGCTGCGGAGTACCGCAAGCTGCTCCTCGAGACCGTCGCCGAGACCGACGACGACCTCATGGAGAAGTACTTCTCCGGCGAAGAGCTCACCGTCTCCGAGATCAAGCACGCGATTCGGGGGCTCACGGTCGCCAGCGAGATCTACCCCGTCCTCTGCGGTTCCGCGTTCAAGAATCGTGGCGTTCAGCCGATGCTTGACGCAGTCGTCGACTACCTCCCCACCCCGCTCGACGTGCCGGCCATCGAGGCCCACGACGCGCGCGATGAGGAAAAGGTCATCATGCGTCACCCCGACGCGACGGAGCCGTTCACGGCCCTCGCGTTCAAGGTCGCCGTCCACCCGTTCTTCGGTCGTCTGACCTACGTTCGCGTGTACTCCGGTCACCTTGACTCCGGCGCCCAGGTCGTCAACTCGACCAAGGGCAAGAAGGAGCGCATCGGCAAGATCTTCCAGATGCACGCCAACAAGGAGAACCCGGTGGCCTTCGTGACCGCCGGTCACATCTACGCGGTCATCGGCCTCAAGGACACCACCACAGGCGACACCCTGTGCGACCCGAACGCGCAGGTCGTGCTCGAGTCGATGACGTTCCCTGACCCGGTCATCGAGGTTGCGATCGAACCGAAGACGAAGCAGGACCAGGAAAAGCTGGGTCTCGCGATCCAGAAGCTGGCCGAAGAGGACCCGACCTTCCGCACCGAGCAGAACCAGGAAACTGGTCAGACGGTCATCAAGGGAATGGGCGAGCTTCACCTGGACATCCTGGTCGACCGGATGCGCCGTGAATTCAACGTCGAGGCCAACGTCGGCAAGCCCCAGGTCGCGTATCGCGAGACCATCCGCAGGGCGGTCGAACGTCACGACTACACGCACAAGAAGCAGACCGGTGGATCCGGGCAGTTCGCGAAGATTCAGATCGCGATCGAGCCGCTCGAGATCACTGCCGATAAGAGCTACGAGTTCGTCAACAAGGTCACGGGTGGCCGCATCCCCCGGGAGTACATCCCCTCGGTGGACGCAGGAATCCAGGATGCGCTGCACGTCGGCGTCCTGGCCGGCTACCCGATGGTGGGCGTCAAGGCAAGCCTGCTTGACGGCGCCGCGCACGACGTCGACTCCTCGGAGATGGCGTTCAAGATCGCCGGTTCGATGGGCTTCAAGGAAGCCGTTCGTAAGGCTGACCCTGTCCTGCTCGAGCCGCTGATGGCCGTCGAGGTTCGTACGCCCGAGGAATACATGGGCGACGTCATTGGCGACCTCAACTCGCGTCGTGGACAGATCCAGACCATGGAGGACGCTCAGGGCGTGAAGGTAATTCGCGCCAACGTGCCGCTGTCGGAGATGTTCGGATACATCGGTGACCTGAGGTCGAAGACCTCGGGCCGCGCGGTGTACTCGATGACCTTCGAGAGCTATGCGGAGGTCCCCCGGGCCGTGGCCGAAGAGATCATCCAGAAGAACAAGGGCGAGTAGCCTGCGGCCTTCCGGTCTCTTACGGGCCTTCGGGCCCAAATCGCTTCGGCCTCCCGGCCCTAGTAGCATAAGTACACAAATCCAGCAGTTCCACCGGCCGCAAACCAGCGGTCGATGGAGCCATGAGTCCTAGGAGGACCCACAGTGGCCAAGGCCAAGTTCGAGCGGACCAAGCCGCACGTAAACATCGGAACGATCGGTCACGTTGACCACGGAAAGACCACGCTGACTGCAGCGATCTCCAAGGTCCTCGCCGACACGTACCCGTCCAAGACGAACGTTCAGCGCGACTTCGCGTCGATCGACTCTGCTCCGGAAGAACGCCAGCGCGGTATCACGATCAACATCTCGCACGTCGAGTACGAGACCGAAAAGCGTCACTATGCGCACGTCGACGCACCCGGCCACGCTGACTACATCAAGAACATGATCACCGGTGCTGCTCAGATGGACGGCGCGATCCTCGTGG
This sequence comes from Cryobacterium sp. TMT3-29-2, assembly GCF_004564305.1. Lineage (NCBI taxonomy): Bacteria > Bacillati > Actinomycetota > Actinomycetes > Micrococcales > Microbacteriaceae > Cryobacterium > Cryobacterium sp. TMT3-29-2. Next base: position 58,706 of record NZ_SOGK01000072.1, on the reverse strand, counting down.
TTGCCGCTACTGACGGCCCGATGGCTCAGACTCGTGAGCACGTTCTGCTTGCGAAGCAGGTCGGCGTGCCGTCCCTGCTCGTCGCACTGAACAAGTCCGACATGGTTGACGACGAAGAGATCCTTGAGCTCGTCGAGCTCGAGGTTCGCGAACTCCTCTCCGCCCAGGGCTTCGACGGCGACAACGCTCCCGTCGTGCGCGTCTCCGCTCTCAAGGCGCTTGAAGGCGACGAGAAGTGGGTTGGCAACATCCTTGAGCTGATGAAGGCTGTCGACGACTACTTCCCGGAGCCCGTCCGCGACAAGGACAAGCCCTTCCTGATGCCGATCGAGGACGTCTTCACGATCACCGGTCGTGGAACCGTCGTCACCGGCCGCGCCGAGCGTGGAACCCTCAAGATCAACTCCGAGGTCGAGGTTGTCGGCATCCGCCCGACCATCAAGACCACGGTCACTGGTATCGAGATGTTCCACAAGCAGCTCGACGAGGCCTGGGCCGGCGAGAACTGTGGTCTTCTTCTTCGTGGCACCAAGCGCGAAGACGTCGAGCGCGGCCAGGTTGTCGTCAAGCCGGGTTCGGTCACGCCGCACACCGACTTCGAGGGCACCGCGTACATCCTGTCAAAGGATGAGGGTGGGCGTCACAACCCGTTCTACGCGAACTACCGTCCGCAGTTCTACTTCCGCACCACGGACGTCACCGGCGTCATCACGCTGCCTGAGGGCACCGAGATGGTCATGCCCGGCGACACCACCGACATGAACGTCGCGCTGATTCAGCCGATCGCCATGGAAGAAGGCCTCGGCTTCGCCATTCGTGAAGGTGGCCGCACCGTCGGCGCCGGAACGGTGACCAAGATCATCAAGTAGTTCCCTTCGCCGGTTCGGTCACCTCGGTGATCGAGCCGGTCGAGATCAAGGGGTCTGTCCTTCGGACAGGCCCCTTTTTCGTCCCCCTCTACCGGGGCATTTGATCCTGAATCGCCCAGGAACTAGCCTCTCTTAGAACCCCAACCGCCCCAGATCGGAGCACCCCGTGAATTTCAACGACATCAGCCGCAAGGCGCAGGAGTTCCTCAAAACGGAGAAGGGCGAGAAGGTCGCCGACAAGATCCTCGACGGGGGTGCCGCCGCCGCGAACAAGGTCACCGGCAACAAGCACGCCGACAAGATCCAGGATGCCCGCGACAAGGCGGACAAGCACCTCGGCCGCGGTGACGGCCCGACCGACCGCGGCGCGCAAGGCACTGACCCCGACGCACGCTAGCCCGGGCCGAGCTCGCCGCGCTCACCGCTCCGCGGGTCGTGCGCCGGTTCGCGCGTGGCATGCCACCCGCGAACCGGCGCAGTGTCCGCGAGCCGGCGCAGTGTCCGCGAGCCGGCGCAGTGTCCGCGAGCCGGCATCCGACCTGTTCTCCACAGGCGCTTCGGCCGGAGCGGAGTGTGCAGGTGCCCGGGTTGAGGCGTTGACGGAGACGCAGCAGTGCACAGTGGCCGGATGCCTGACTCACCTGACGAGCACTTCTCACCCAACGGCCTCCTCCTCTCGTCCGATCTCCGCAGAGCCTTCGGCGCCGACCTTCGTCTCCGCCGCCTCGCGGGCAGAGGCGAATTGCACCGTCTGGCGCGCGGCCAATACATCGACGCCACGCTGTGGGCCGCGCTAAACAGCGATCAGCGGTACGCGCTCCGAGTGCGCGGTGCGGCGGAAACGCGGCAGACCGAACTGGTGCTCTCCCACCAATCCGCTGCCGTTCTGTGGGCACTCCCTACCCTCTTCGGCTGGCCACTCGAGGTTCACTTCCTCACCGAGCGCACCCGGGGCGGTCGCTCCACCCCGGGAATCCGAAAACACGCGACGGGCCTGGACCCGACGGATGTCACCACGGTCAACGGGCTCCTGGTCACCACCATCGAACGCACCGTGATCGACCTGGCGGCCACTCTGGATCTGAAATCCGCGGTGGCCATCGCGGACCGCGCCATTGCGGTGGATCGTACCGGGCGCTTTCGGCCGCTGACCACCAGAGTCAGGCTGCTCGAGACCTGGGAACGGATGCTGCCGTTCCGCGGGTCGGTGCGGGCGCGGGCCGTGATCGACTTCGCCTCGACGCTGTCTGGGTCACCCAACGAGTCTGGAAGCCGCGTCAATGTGGCGCTGAACGGCTTTCCGGAGCCGGTGCTGCAGCATCCGTTCGTTGTCGATGGCAAGACGGTTTTCACCGACTTCTATTGGATCGCCGAGCACTCGGTGGGGGAGGCCGACGGCAAGCGCAAGTACTTCGACCCCGTGATGCTCGACGGCCGGACAACAGCGCAGGTGGTCTACGACGAGAAACGCCGGGAGGATGGCGTGCGACGCCAGGTGCACGCGTTCACCCGCTGGGACTTCCCGGTCGGGATGAGCCAGAGCCGGCTTCGCAGCCGGCTGCTGCAGTTGGGGCTGCCGACCGGACGCCCGCGACTTCAATTTCGGTGAGGTGCGGTGCTTCTCGGTGCTTCCCGGGCGGTGCGCGCATGCTGCGCCGCTGCGCTGGTGGCGTGCCACGCGCGGAGCGGCGCAGCACCCGCGCGAAGTCCGGATAGCAACGGCGACGCGCCCGGGAGGAGCGTCGGTGAAGCCGCGGAACGACGCGGATGTGCCGACACGCCGCGCGCGACACGCCCGGGTTGCACAATGACCCGACCCTGTGGCAGACTCTTCTAGTTCAACACTTTCGACTGCCGCGCTGCACGCGGTGTCGGGATCACTGCCAGGCAGTGCATAGCTTGTGCCGTTCGCCGTAAAAGGCGCCAGGTGCACAGTTAGGCCGCGGGTAGCAGGACATAGCTCAAACCAACAGCCGGGAAAGCTGGGTAAAGCCATGCCTTCCCCCATGCGCGAGTGTGGAGAAGCGGGTTGGCTCGGCGAGACCGCACCGCGGCCCCGCCGAAATTGACAGATGAACAGTGGTGCGACAGCAGCAGTGCTACTACGGCGTCCAATGCAACCCTCGGGATGTAAGAAGCCTTGACAAGAAAGCGAGTTCGACATGGCGGGACAGAAAATCCGCATTCGACTTAAGTCGTATGACCACGAGGTCATCGACATCTCGGCGCGCAAGATCGTCGACACAGTGACCCGCGCGGGTGCGACTGTCGTCGGCCCCGTGCCGCTTCCGACCGAGAAGAACGTGGTGTGTGTCATCCGTTCGCCTCACAAGTACAAGGACAGCCGGGAGCACTTTGAAATGCGCACCCACAAGCGTCTGATCGACATCATTGACCCGACCCCGAAGGCCGTCGACTCGCTCATGCGTCTCGACCTGCCGGCCGACGTCAACATCGAGATCAAGCTCTAGGGCCCGCGATGTCTTACGCAGATACCAAGACCACCAAGGGTCTCCTCGGCAAGAAGCTCGGCATGACGCAGGTATGGGACGAGAACAACAAGCTCGTTCCCGTCACCGTCATCGAGATCTCGCCCAACGTTGTCACCCAGATCCGCAGCAAGGACATCGACGGCTACGCCGGCGTCCAGATCGCTGCTGGGGCCATCGACCCGCGCAAGGTGAACAAACCTTCCGCCGGACACTTCGAAAAGGCAGGCGTCACGCCTCGCCGCCACCTCACCGAGCTCCGCACTGCGGATGCCGCTGACTACACCCTGGGCCAGGAACTCACCGTTGACGGTGTGTTCGCTGCCGGCACCAAGGTCGACGTCATGGGCACCAGCAAGGGTAAGGGTTTCGCCGGTGTTATGAAGCGTCACAACTTCAAGGGTGTTTCCTCCTCTCACGGTTCGCACCGTAACCACCGCAAGCCCGGTTCCATCGGTGCTTCCTCGACCCCGAGCCGTGTCTTCAAGGGCATGCGCATGGCCGGTCGTATGGGTGGCGAGCGCGTCACTGTGCTGAACCTCAAGGTTCACGCCGTGGATGCCGAGAAGGGCCTCCTGCTGGTCAAGGGTGCCGTTCCCGGCGCCAAGGGCCGCCTCGTATTCGTCCGCAATGCAGTGAAGGGAGCCTAGTCGTATGACTACCTCACTCGATCTCATCGACGCCAAGGGTAAGAAGGCCGGCTCCGTTGAGCTGCCCGCCGAAATCTTTGACGTTCAGACCAACGTCCCGCTGATCCACCAGGTCGTCGTCGCGCAGCTCGCTGCCGCACGTCAGGGAACGCACAAGACCAAGCGTCGTGGCGAAGTTTCCGGCTCCGGCCGCAAGCCGTTCAAGCAGAAGGGAACCGGTCGCGCCCGTCAGGGCTCGATTCGCGCCCCTCAGATGACCGGTGGTGGCATCGTCCACGGACCGACCCCGCGGAACTACGAACAGCGCACTCCCAAGAAGATGATCGCGGCAGCACTGCGCGGATCCCTTTCTGACCGCGCTCGTGGTGACCGCCTGCACGTCGTGACCGCACTCTTCAGCGCCGAGACGCCCAGCACCAAGGGCGCCATCGAGCTTCTCAGCCAGATCGCCAGCAGCAAGCACGTGCTGGTCGTCCTGGAGCGCACCGACGAAATGACGCTGCGCAGCATCCGCAACCTGCCGACGGTGCACGTTCTGCCGTGGGACCAGCTGAATGCCTATGACGTGCTCGTCAGCGACGACATTGTCTTCACCAAGGGCGCGTTCGACGCGTTCGTGGCGAGCAAGACCAAGAAGGAAGAGGTGTCCGCATAATGGCTACCCCGATCAACAAGGATCCCCGCGACGTCATCATCGCTCCGGTCGTCTCTGAGAAGAGCTATGGCCTGATCGACGAGGGCAAGTACACCTTCATCGTGGACCCGCGCTCGAACAAGACCGAAATCAAGCTCGCGATCGAAAAGATCTTCAAGGTGGAGGTCGCTTCGATCAACACCATGAACCGTATCGGCAAGACGCGTCGCACGAAGTTCGGTCAGGGCAAGCGCAAGGACACCAAGCGTGCCATCGTCACGCTCAAGTCCGGTTCCATTGACATCTTCACGGCCGTCGGCTAAGCGGCGCGGACTAGAGGAATAAGAAATGGCTATTCGTAAGTTCAAGCCCACGACTCCCGGTCGTCGCGGTTCATCTGTTGCAGACTTCGCAGAGATCACCCGCTCCACGCCGGAGAAGTCCCTGCTTCGCCCCCTGTCCAAGACCGGTGGCCGTAACAACCAGGGTCGCATCACCACCCGTCACATCGGTGGTGGACACAAGCGCCAGTACCGTCTGATCGACTTCCGTCGTAACGACAAGGACGGCGTCAACGCCAAGGTCGCTCACATCGAGTACGACCCGAACCGCACGGCGCGCATCGCGCTCCTGCACTTCATGGACGGCTCCAAGCGCTACATCATCGCCCCGAACAAGCTGAACCAGGGCGACATCGTAGAGTCGGGCGCCGGTGCTGACATCAAGCCCGGCAACAACCTGCCGCTGAAGAACATCCCCACCGGTACCATCATCCACGCGGTCGAACTGCGTCCGGGCGGTGGCGCCAAGATGGCCCGCTCCGCCGGATCGTCCGTTCGCCTCGTTGCGAAGGATGGCATCTACGCCCAGCTGCGCCTGCCGTCCGGAGAAATCCGCAACGTCGACGCCCGCTGCCGCGCCACGATCGGCGAGGTCGGCAACGCCGAGCAGTCGAACATCAACTGGGGCAAGGCCGGCCGTATGCGCTGGAAAGGCGTTCGCCCGACCGTTCGTGGTGTTGCCATGAACCCGGTCGACCACCCGCACGGTGGTGGTGAGGGTAAGACGTCCGGTGGACGTCACCCCGTCAGCCCTTGGGGCCAGAAAGAAGGGCGTACCCGCCACCCGAACAAGGAAAGCGACAAGCTCATCGTTCGTCGCCGTACCGTCGGCAAGAAGCGTAAGTAGGAGTAGACGATGCCACGCAGTCTCAAGAAAGGCCCGTTCGTTGACGACCACCTGCTTCGCAAGGTTGTCAAGGCGAACGAAGCCAGCAGCAAGAACGTAATCAAGACCTGGTCGCGCCGTTCGATGATCATCCCCGGCATGCTCGGGCACACCATCGCCGTGCACGACGGACGCAAGCACATCCCGGTGTTCGTCACCGAGAGCATGGTCGGGCACAAGCTCGGCGAGTTTGCGCCCACCCGCACCTTCCGTGGACACGTGAAGGACGACAAGAAGGGCCGTCGCCGCTAACGCGGGGACGTGAAGGAGGATAAGAAATGGTGGAGTCGATCGCACGCGTGCGTCACATCCGCGTTACCCCCCAGAAGGCTCGTCGCGTCGTCAACCTGATCCGCGGCAAGCAGGCCTTCGAGGCTCTGGGAATTCTGAAGTTCGCGCCGCAGGGCGCGAGCGACCCGGTGTACAAGCTGGTTGCCTCGGCAATCGCCAACGCCCGAGTCAAGGCTGATGCAGCCAACACCTTCCTCGACGAGCAGGACCTGTTCGTCAGCCAGGCGTTCGTTGATGAGGGTACGACCCTCAAGCGTTTCCAGGCCCGTGCACAGGGTCGCGCATTCCAGATCAAGAAGCGCACGAGCCACATCACGGTTGTGCTCGCCACTCCTGAGGAGGGTACGAAGTAATGGGTCAGAAAGTAAACCCCTATGGCTTCCGTCTGGGAATCACGACCGACCACGTGTCGCGTTGGTTCTCTGACAGCACGAAGCCGGGCCAGCGTTACAGCGACTTCGTCGCTGAGGACGTCAAGATCCGCCGCCTGTTGAGCACCAGCCTCGACCGCGCCGGCGTGTCCCGCATCGAGATCGAGCGCACTCGTGACCGCGTTCGCGTCGACATCCACACCGCCCGTCCGGGCATTGTGATCGGTCGCCGCGGCGCGGAGGCCGAGCGCATCCGCTCCGACCTCGAGAAGCTCACCGCCAAGCAGATCCAGCTGAACATCCTCGAGGTGAAGAACCCCGAGGTGGACGCTCAGCTCGTCGCCCAGGGCATCGCCGAGCAGCTTTCCGCTCGTGTGGCATTCCGCCGCGCGATGCGTAAGGGCCTGCAGGGTGCCCAGCGCGCCGGCGCCAAGGGTGTTCGCATCCAGGTGTCCGGTCGTTTGGGTGGCGCCGAGATGAGCCGTTCGGAGTTCTACCGCGAAGGCCGTGTGCCCCTGCACACCCTGCGCGCGAACATCGACTACGGCTTCTACGAAGCCAAGACCACCTTCGGCCGCATCGGCGTGAAGGTCTGGATCTACAAGGGCGACATCACCAACAAGGAACTCGCTCGCGAGCAGGCCAACGCTAAGTCGTCCCGCCCCGAGCGTCGTGACGACCGACCGCGTCGTGCGCCCCGCGCAGAGGCAGCGGCACCGGTTGCAGCAGGAGTTGAGGCATAACCATGTTGATTCCACGCAGAGTCAAGCACCGCAAGCAGCACCACCCGGGCCGTACCGGCCACGCAACCGGTGGTACCGAGCTGTCGTTCGGTGAGTACGGCATCCAGGCCCTCACCCCCGCGTATGTGACCAACCGTCAGATCGAGTCCGCTCGTATCGCGATCACTCGTCACATGAAGCGCGGCGGCAAGGTCTGGATCAACATCTACCCGGACCGTCCGCTCACCAAGAAGCCGGCCGAAACCCGCATGGGTTCCGGTAAGGGTTCCGTCGAGTGGTGGGTTGCCAACGTCAAGCCCGGTCGCGTGCTTTTCGAACTCAGCGGTGTCACCGACATCGTTGCCAAGGAAGCGCTGACCCGCGCTATTCACAAACTGCCCTTGAAGGCACGCATCATCAAGCGCGAGGAGGGCGACGCATAATGGCGATCGGATCCAAGGAGCTCGCCTCAGTCGAGCTCGACACTTTTGAAAACGAGCGGTTGTTCGATGAGCTGAAGAAGGCGAAGGAAGAACTCTTCAACCTTCGCTTCCAGTCGGCCACCGGCCAGCTCGAGAGCCACGGCCGCCTCCGCGCGGTCAAGCGCGACATCGCTCGCATCTACACGGTTCTCCGTGAGCGCGAGTTGGGTATTCGCCCGACTCCCGCACCAGTCGAGGCTCCGGCCAAGGCTGAGAAGAAGACCAAGAAGGCCAAGCCTGCTGTGAAGTCTGACGACTCCGCTGAGGCCGACGCCGCCCAGACGAAGGAGGCCTAGTCATGGCGAAGACTGACGATAAGGTCGTCGCTGTCGAGGCTGAGGCTCTCGTTCGCGGCTACCGCAAGACGCTGCGTGGTTACGTGACCAGCGACAAGATGGACAAGACCATCGTTGTCGAGGTCGAAGACCGCGTGAAGCACCCGTTGTACGGCAAGGTCATCCGCCGTACGTCCAAGCTGAAGGTCCACGACGAGGCGAACATCGCCGGCGTCGGCGACCTGGTCCTGATCAGTGAGACCCGTCCGCTGAGCGCCACCAAGCGCTTCCGCCTGGTCGAGATCCTCGAGAAGGCCAAGTAAGCCTCGCGCTTACTTGATAGAAGGAGTTAAAAAGTGCTTCAGCAAGAATCACGACTCAAGGTTGCCGACAACACGGGTGCCAAGGAGCTGTTGACCATTCGCGTGCTCGGCGGCTCCGGCCGTCGCTACGCCGGACTGGGCGACACGATCGTCGCCACGGTCAAGGACGCGATCCCGGGCGGCAACGTCAAGAAGGGCGACGTCGTCAAGGCCGTCGTCGTTCGCGTCAAAAAGCAGACCCGTCGTCCAGACGGTTCGTACATCAAGTTCGATGAGAACGCCGCAGTGATTTTGAAGAACGAAGGTGACCCCCGCGGCACCCGAATCTTCGGACCGGTCGGTCGCGAGCTTCGCGACAAGAAGTTCATGAAGATCATCTCGCTGGCACCGGAGGTTATCTAAATCATGGCCAGACTCAAAAAGGGTGACCTCGTAGAGGTCATCACCGGCCGCACCCAGGCCCGCGGCGGAGACCGTGGCAAGCAGGGTAAGGTCATCGCCGTCCTGGTGGAGAAGAACAGGGTCCTCGTCGAGGGCATCAACTTCGTCACCAAGCACGTCCGCGTGGGCCAGACCCAGCGCGGCACCAAGACCGGCGGCATCGAGACCATGGAGGCACCGATTCACGTGTCCAACGTGGCCCTCGTCGACCCGGAGACCAAGAAGCCGACTCGCGTCGGCTTCCGCCTCGAAGAAGTAACGAAGGACGGCGTCACCAAGACGGTCCGCATCCGTTACGCCAAGAAGTCAGGGAAGGACCTCTGATGACCGACACTTCAGTTGCAGCAACAGAAGCAGAAGCGACCGTCGAGGCAGTCCTGCCGCGTCTCAAGCAGAAGTACCGCGACGAGATCATGGCTCAGCTCAGCAAGGACCTCGGTTTCACCAACGTTCACCAGATTCCGAATCTGGTCAAGATCGTTGTGAACATGGGTGTCGGCGAGGCAGCACGCGACGGCAAGATCATGGATGGCGCCGTCTCCGACCTCACCAAGATCACCGGTCAGAAGCCGCAGGTCACCAAGGCCCGCAAGTCGATCGCGCAGTTCAAACTGCGCGAAGGACAGCCCATCGGCACGCACGTCACACTTCGTGGCGACCGCATGTGGGAGTTCCTCGACCGGCTCCTGAGCCTGGCGCTTCCGCGCATCCGCGACTTCCGCGGTCTGAGCGACAAGCAGTTCGATGGCAGCGGTAACTACACCTTCGGTTTGACCGAGCAGGTCATGTTCCACGAAATCGACCAGGACCGGATCGACCGTATCCGCGGTATGGATATCACGGTTGTGACGACGGCCAAGAACAACGAAGAAGGTCGCGCGCTGCTCAAGGCGCTGGGCTTCCCGTTCAAGACGGCCGAAAACACCAAGTAAAGTAGCTCTTTGGCTCTTGTAGTAAAAAACCCGGGGCTGGACAACCGTCCAGCCCCACCACGACCAAGGTCGTCACCCGTGTAACGGATGAACGAAACCAGGCGAGAAAGGCACCACAAATGACAATGACAGATCCGGTCGCAGACATGCTGACCAGACTGCGCAACGCTAACTCGGCGTTCCACGACACCGTGTCCATGCCGCACAGCAAGCTCAAAGCGAACATCGCGGACATCCTCAAGGCCCAGGGTTACATCTCGGCATGGGACGTCAAGGATGCAGTGGTCGGCAAGACCCTCACGCTCAACCTCAAGTTTGGTCCGAACCGCGAGCGTTCCATCGTCGGCATCAAGCGGGTTTCCAAGCCCGGCCTGCGCGTGTACGCCAAGTCGACCGAAATCCCCACCGTTCTCGGTGGCCTCGGCGTTGCCATCCTGTCCACCTCCAGCGGTCTGCTCACCGACCGTCAGGCCGAGAAGAAGGGCGTAGGCGGAGAAGTACTCGCCTACGTGTGGTAGCTGACAATGTCACGTATTGGAAGACTCCCCATCCCGATTCCCGCGGATGTCACGGTCGCCACTGAAGGCCAGCGCGTCAACGTCAAGGGTCCGAAGGGTGAGCTCGCGCTCACCGTCGCGAACCCCATCGAGGTCAAGATCGAGGACGGCCACGTCGTCGTCACCCGCCCGAACGACGAGCGCAACTCGCGTTCGCTGCACGGATTGACTCGCACGCTGATCGCAAACCAGATCATCGGGGTGACGGTGGGTTACACCAAGTCCCTCGAGATCGTCGGTACCGGTTACCGCGTCGCCCAGAAGGGCAGCTCGATCGAGTTCGCCCTCGGCTTCTCGCACCCGGTCCTCGTCGAGGCACCTGCCGGTATCACCCTCACCGTGGAGAGCGTCAACCGCCTCACGGTCGGTGGCATCGACAAGCAGGCTGTCGGCGAGGTCGCCGCCAACATCCGTAAGATTCGCAAGCCGGAGCCCTACAAGGGCAAGGGTGTGCGTTACGCCGGCGAGATTGTTCGCCGCAAGGCCGGAAAGAGTGGTAAGTAACCATGGGTCTCGGAACTAGAGGTAAGAGCAAGGCTGCTGCCCGCGGACGCAGGCACACACGTCTTCGCAAGAAGATCGAGGGGACCGCGCTTCGTCCGCGTCTCGTCGTGACCCGTTCGGCTCGCCACGTGTTCGTGCAGGTCGTCGATGACAGCAAGGGCTTCACCCTTGCCTCGGCGTCCACGCTCGAAGACGGTCTGCGCACCTTCGATGGTGACAAGACCGCCAAGGCCCGTAAGGTCGGCGAACTCGTCGCCGAACGTGCGAAGGCCGCCGGCATCGAAGCCGTCGTATTTGACCGTGGCGGAAGCAAGTACGCAGGACGCGTCGCTGCGATCGCCGATGGAGCTCGAGAGGGTGGATTGAACCTGTGAGCACTGAAACCGCTAGCACAGCAACCAAGGAGACCGTGGTGGCTGCAGAGGCACCCGTCGAAACCGCTGCCTCAACGGCACCTGCCCAGAACGAGCCTCGTGAGGCTCGTCGTGGCGGCCGTGAGCGCAACCCGAACAAGGACCGCGGAAGCCGCGATGCCGACAAGAGCCAGTTCCTGGAGCGCGTCGTCACCATCAACCGCGTTTCCAAGGTGGTGAAGGGTGGTCGTCGCTTCAGCTTCACCGCCCTCGTCGTCGTCGGTGACGGAAACGGCCTCGTCGGCGTTGGATACGGCAAGGCCCGCGAGGTGCCGACCGCCATTTCCAAGGGTGTCGAGGAAGCGAAGAAGAACTTCTTCCGCGTGCCCCGCGTCGGCCTGACCATCCCGCACCCCGTGCAGGGTGAAGCCGCAGCCGGCGTCGTCCTGCTGCGTCCCGCCGCTGCCGGTACCGGCGTCATCGCCGGTGGCCCGGTGCGCGCCGTTCTCGAGTGCGCAGGCATCCACGATGTCCTGAGCAAGTCGCTCGGTTCGTCGAACACCATCAACATCGTTCACGCCACCGTCGAGGCCCTGCACCAGCTCGAAGAGCCGCGTGCGGTTGCCGCTCGTCGTGGCCTCGCGTACGAAGACGTCGCTCCGGCGCGCTTCCTGCGTGCCGACGCCGCCGCAGCAGCAGCTGCAGCGGCAGCAAAGGCAGGTGCCTGATGGCTCGCCTCAAAGTGACACAGATCAAGTCCAAAATTAGTGAGAAGCAGAACCAGCGCGACACGCTTCGCAGCCTGGGTCTCAAGCGCATTGGCGCGGTCACGATTCGCGAGGACAACTCGCAGAACCGCGGCTACGTCAACACCGTTGCTCACCTCGTAAAGGTCGAGGAGATTGACTAATGGCTGACGAGAAGGAAGCTGCCACCGCAGCCGCCAAGCCCGCCACTGCAAAGAAGGCAGCCCCCAAGAAGGCAACCACCGCCAAGGTCGCAGTGAAGTCTGCTCCGCCCGAGAAGCGCGAGCAGGTCCTGAAGGTTCACCACCTTCGCCCCGCCCCCGGAGCCAAGAAGTCGCGCATGCGCGTCGGTCGTGGTGAAGGTTCCAAGGGTAAGACCGCCGGCCGTGGTACCAAGGGCACGAAGGCGCGCTACAACGTGCGCATCGGGTTCGAGGGTGGCCAGATGCCGCTGCACATGCGTACTCCGAAGCTGCGCGGGTTCAAGAACCCGTTCCGCGTCGAGTACCAGGTCGTCAACCTCGAGAAGCTCGCCGAGCTGTACCCGAACGGCGGCGATGTAACCATCGCCGACCTGGTCGCCAAGGGTGCCGTTCGCGACAACGAGAAGGTCAAGGTTCTCGGCAATGGTGACATTGCGGTTAAGCTGAACATTGCAGTGGATAAGGTCTCCGGCTCAGCAGAGCAGAAGATCGTCGCTGCGGGTGGCTCAATCAAGTAAGTCCGTAGACGCTGAGCGAGCTTGTCGAGGCCACCAATCGAAATCTTTCGATGCTGGACTCGACAAGCTCGTTTTTCACGTTATTAACTGGAGGCATTGTGTTCAGCGCCATCGCGCGGATCTTCCGCACACCCGACCTGCGCAGGAAAATCGGGTTCAGCCTGGGTATCGTCGCCCTGTTCCGACTGGGTTCGTTCATTCCTGCCCCCTTCGTCGACTTCGGAAACGTTCAATCGTGTCTGGCGGCGAACCAGGACGCCAGCGGCCTCTACGAGCTCGTGAACCTCTTCAGCGGCGGCGCTCTGCTGCAGCTGTCGGTCTTCGCGCTCGGCATCATGCCGTACATCACGGCCTCGATCATCGTGCAGCTGCTGCGCGTGGTCATTCCACACTTCGAGACCCTGCACAAGGAGGGCGCGTCCGGACAGGGCACGCTCACCCAGTACACCCGGTACCTCACCATCGCCCTCGCGATCCTCCAGTCGACGACGCTGATCACCGTGGCCCGCAGCGGTGCGCTCTACGGCACGTCCGCCAGCGCCGAGTGCTCCCAGTTGCTCACCAACGACGCCTGGTACGCCATCATGCTGATGGTCATCACCATGACCGCCGGCACCGGCCTGATCATGTGGATGGGCGAGCTCATCACCGAGCGCGGCATCGGCAACGGCATGTCGCTGTTGATCTTCACCTCCATCGCTGCCCTGTTCCCCGGTTCGCTGGCCTCCATCGGCCAGCAGAAGGGCCTTGACATCCTGTTGATCGTGATCGCGGTCGGTCTGGTCGTGGTAGCGGCCGTGGTCTTCGTCGAGCAGTCCCAGCGTCGCATCCCGGTGCAGTACGCCAAGCGGATGGTCGGACGCCGCACCTACGGCGGCAACAACACGTACATCCCGATCAAGGTGAACATGGCCGGCGTCGTGCCCGTCATCTTCGCGTCGTCGCTGCTGTACCTGCCCGCCCTGATCGCACAGTTCAACCAGCCCGCCGCCGGACAGGCGCCGGCAGCATGGGTCAACTGGGTCACCAACAACCTCACGCAGGGCAACGACCCGCTCTACATGGCGCTGTACTTCCTCCTCATCGTCGGATTCACCTACTTCTATGTTGCGATCACCTTCAACCCCGAAGAGGTCGCCGACAACATGAAGAAGTACGGCGGATTCATTCCGGGCATCCGTGCCGGTCGTCCGACCGCCGAATACCTGGACTTCGTTCTCACCCGGGTGACGCTGCCCGGTGCCCTGTACCTTGGCCTGATCGCCCTGTTGCCGCTGATCGCGTTCTCCGCGATCGGAGCCGACCAGAACTTCCCGTTCGGTGGAGCCAGCATCCTGATCGTCGTCGGTGTCGGACTCGAGACGGTCAAGCAGATCGATGCGCAACTCCAACAGCGTCACTACGAAGGGCTCCTCCGATGACCCGTTTGCTGCTGATCGGCCCGCCTGGCGCGGGCAAGGGAACCCAGGCGGAGCGCCTGTCCGAGGCGTTCGATGTTCCGGCCATCTCGACGGGTGACATTTTTCGCTTCAACGTGAAGAACGACACCGCGCTCGGGCTCCAGGTCAAGGCATTCATGGATGCCGGTGCGTACGTTCCCGATTCCCTCACCAACGAGATCGTGTCCGACCGGCTGCAGAAGCCCGACGCCGTGCAGGGGTTCCTCCTCGACGGCTACCCGCGTACGCAGGAACAGGTCCTGGAACTGGACCGGCTGCTCGAGGCCGACGGTACCGCACTCGATGCCGTCGTGCTGATCGTCGCCGACACCGAGGAGGTCGTCGCCCGGCTTCTCAAGCGTGCCGCCGAACAGGGTCGTGCGGATGACACCGCCGACGTCATCCGGCACCGGCTCGCCGTTTACGAGGAGCAGACCGCTCCACTGATCGACATCTATTCCTCCCGCGGCCTCGTGGTCACGGTCGACGGCCTCGGAGCCGTCGATGAGGTGACCGGTCGCATCCTCGAGGCCCTGGCCCAGCGCGGAGTCGCCGTGCCCGTGACCAGCGGAGACGCAGCCAGCGCCTCCTAACCCGGTCGTGCACGTTCAGCGGGCACGACCTCAGCAGTTTGCAGAGATTTTCACAATGAGCCTTCGACGATCCATCTACAAGTCGCCGGCGCAGATGCGGTTGATGATCGCGCCCGGACTGGCCACGGCCGCATCCCTGGATGCGGCCCGTGCGGCCATCCGGGTCGGCGCGACAACGCTCGACCTCGACGCCGCGGCCGAAGCCGCCATCGTCGCTCGGGGCGGCCTGCCCAACTTCAAGCTGGAGCAGGGCTACCACCACACGGTCTGCGCTTCCGTCAACGACGATGTCGTTCACGGAATCCCGGGGGCGCGCGTGTTGGCCGCCGGCGACATCGTGTCGATCGACAGTGGGGCCATCATCGATGGCTGGAACGGTGATGCGGCCTTCTCCTTCGTGATTCCGGACCCGGACCGGCCTGAGGTCGTGGCCGAGCGTGAGAAGCTGTCGCACGTCACGGAGCAGTCGTTATGGCACGGGATCGCCCGGCTTTCGGAGGCGCGGCACCTGAATGAGGTCGGCGACGCCATCGAGGACTACGTCGAGTCCCAGGGTGACTACGGAATCCTCACCGATTACGTCGGTCACGGCATCGGCCGGTCCATGCACGAGGCTCCGCCGGTGTTCAACTACCGGGTGCGTCAGAAGGGGCCGGACGTGAAGCCCGGTCTCGTGATCGCGATCGAGCCCATGGTCGTCCTAGGAGCCATCGAGACCTACGTGCGCGACGACGACTGGACCGTCGCTACCAGCGATGGCCTGGCTGCCGCGCACTGGGAGCACAGTGTGGCCGTGCACACGGACGGCATCTGGGTGCTGACCGCTGCCGACGGCGGCGCAGCGGCGCTGGCCCCGTTCGGTATCACCCCCGTTCCGCTCGCGTAATCGCACGCTCCCTGAATCAGCCACACTCGGGGGCGGGAACTTGGTCTCCACGGTTGCCCGGACGCGGGAGGATGGAGGAGAGGGCACAGCGTCCTCTCGATTCAGGGGAAAGCGATTCCATGAAGATTCTCGTCGTCTGCGGTGCCGGAGCCTCCAGCGCCTTCGTTGCACACCGGGTTCGCCACACCGCGGCGGGCCGTGGTCTGGATGTGCACGTCTCCGCGGGCAGCGAATCGGATCTGCCGTCCTCCCTCGGCCCGGTCGACGTGCTCCTGGTGGGTCCCCACCTGGCACCCCGGTTCGAGAAGATCCGCGCGCAGGCCGTGCGCGCCGGGGTCGGCGTCGCACTGCTCGAGGCCACTGTCTTCGCGTCGCAGAACGGCGACGAGGCACTCGACGCCGCCATCTATGCCTACAAGACGCGCGACTGGGCCGAAACGGCGAAGTAGCGCGATGACGGGCGAAATTCTCGAACTGGGCAACGTGATGGCCGCCGGATCGGCCACGGGAAGGTTCGACGCCATCCGGGAGGCCGGCGGGCTGCTCGTCGAGGCAGGTGCGGTGAGCGATGACTACATCGACGCGATGTGCGACCGTGAAGCCAGCGTGTCGACCTACATGGGAAATTTCCTTGCCATCCCGCACGGGACCAACGATGCCAGGGAATCCATCGTCCGATCGGCCCTGTCACTCGTGCGGTACGCCGAACCGATCGATTGGAACGGCCAGCAGGTGCGTTTTGTGGTCGGGATCGCGGGGCGTGGCAACGAACACCTCGACATCCTGCAGAAAATCGCGATCGTCTTCTCGGACGCGGACGAGGTTCAGAAACTGATCGACGCCGGCACGGCGGAGGACATCCTCATGCTCCTCACGGCGAATGCCGGGAATCCCGTTCCGGATTATAGGGAAGAATTGCCAAAAGGCAACTCAGTACCATAGAGTAAATCCTTGGTGTCTGATGCCCGCGTAGGCGGCGTGTCATTTCATCACAATCCACGCACGACCAGCAATCAATACCCTAGCGATAGTGAGTTATGGCCAAAAAAGACGGTGTCATCGAAATCGAGGGCGCAGTAGTCGAAGCTCTTCCCAACGCGATGTTCCGCGTTGAGCTGACCAACGGCCACAAAGTTCTTGCCCACATTTCAGGCAAGATGCGTCAGCACTACATCCGTATCCTCCCGGAGGACCGCGTGATCGTCGAGCTGAGCCCGTACGACCTGACTCGCGGCCGGATCGTTTACCGCTACAAGTAGAGAGTGCTGTAAGTAACGGCCCGAGGCGTTCCTGGGGTACGAAGACAGCGAATACAAGGACACACCATGAAGGTCAAGCCCAGCGTCAAGAAGATCTGCGACAAGTGCAAGGTCATCCGCCGTAACGGCAACGTGATGGTCATTTGCGAGAACCCTCGTCACAAGCAGCGTCAGGGCTGATCGCGGCCCGTTCGATCTCGGTCGAACCCGTCGCGATGCAACTGAATACAGAAAATAGCAGTGCCGGGAACCCTGCGGGGGGACACCATCGGTTGGAGGCCGATGAACAGGCACTGTTACAGACCTCCACTCATATACAGGAGAAGCCACAATGGCACGTCTAGCCGGCGTTGATATTCCTCGCGATAAGCGCGTGGAAGTTGCACTGACTTACATCTTTGGTGTTGGCCGCACGAGGGCACTCAAGACCCTCGCCGACACTGAAATCGATGGAAACATCCGAGTCAAGGACCTGAGTGACGAGCAGCTCGTCGCCCTCCGTGACTACATCGAAGGAACCTTCAAGGTTGAGGGTGACCTCCGCCGTGAGGTTGCCGCTGACATCCGCCGCAAGGTCGAGATCGGCAGCTACGAGGGCATCCGCCACCGCAAGGGCCTGCCCGTTCGCGGCCAGCGCACCAAGACCAACGCTCGCACCCGCAAGGGCCCGAAGCGCACCGTAGCCGGCAAGAAGAAGGCGCGCTAGGCCTCGGCCTGGCCCGCCAAAGCCTTTAGGATTCAGGAGAAATTCATGGCAGCACCAAAGTCGGCCGTTCGGAAGCCGCGCAAGAAAGAAAAGAAGAACATCGCTGTGGGCCAGGCCCACATCAAGAGCACCTTCAACAACACCATCGTCTCGATCACTGACACCACCGGTGCGGTCATCAGCTGGGCGTCCTCAGGTGGAGTTGGCTTCAAGGGGTCGCGCAAGTCGACCCCGTTCGCCGCACAGCTGGCTGCCGAGTCGGCCGCCCGCCAGGCGCAGGAGCACGGAATGAAGAAGGTTGACGTCTTCGTCAAGGGACCCGGATCGGGCCGCGAGACCGCGATCCGTTCGCTCCAGGCCGCCGGCCTCGAGGTCGGTTCCATCAACGATGTCACCCCCCAGGCGCACAACGGATGCCGTCCGCCCAAGCGTCGTCGCGTCTAACCAACCGGCATCTCGCCATCGGCCGGGCCCGTCAGCAGACGGGCCCGGCTGTGGCGGGTCGTGGGGCATCACCCCTCCCTCGTTCGACGATGTGCTCGATTGTCGGGCTTGTCGAGAGACACACAACTCAAAACCTCGCCACGCAAGTGTCATATAGCGGACACTTAGCCGAAAGGAATCAACAGTGCTTATTGCACAGCGCCCCACGCTCACCGAAGAGAACATCTCGGAGTTCCGATCCAGGTTCGTCATCGAACCTCTTGAGCCTGGTTTCG
This sequence comes from Cryobacterium sp. TMT3-29-2, assembly GCF_004564305.1. Lineage (NCBI taxonomy): Bacteria > Bacillati > Actinomycetota > Actinomycetes > Micrococcales > Microbacteriaceae > Cryobacterium > Cryobacterium sp. TMT3-29-2. Next base: position 40,517 of record NZ_SOGK01000072.1, on the reverse strand, counting down.
GTTACACCCTCGGCAACTCCATGCGCCGCACCCTCCTGTCCTCGATCCCCGGAGCCGCTGTCACCAGCATCCGGATCGACGGTGTGCTGCACGAGTTCAGCACCGTTCCCGGTGTCAAGGAAGACGTCACCGAGATCATCCTGAACATCAAGGGCCTCGTCATCTCCAGTGAGCACGACGAGCCCATCACCGCGTACCTGCGCAAGCAGGGTGCCGGCCAGGTCACGGCCGCCGACATCTCGGCTCCGGCCGGGGTCGAGGTCCACAACCCCGAACTGGTCATCGCAACGCTGAACGACAAGGCCAAGTTCGAACTCGAGCTGACCATCGAGCGCGGCCGCGGCTACGTGTCGGCCACCCAGAACCGCAACGAGTACTCCGAGGCCGGCCAGATTCCCGTCGACTCGATCTACTCGCCCGTGCTCAAGGTGACCTACCGCGTCGAGGCGACTCGTGCCGGTGAGCGCACCGACTTCGACCGCCTCGTCGTTGACGTGGAGACCAAGTCGGCGATTTCGCCTCGCGACGCCATCGCATCCGCCGGTCGCACCCTGACCGAGCTGTTCGGGCTGGCCCGCGAGCTGAACACCGCCGCAGAGGGCATCGAGATCGGCCCCGCGCCGGTCGACGCCGTCCTGTCGACCGAACTGTCGATTCCGATCGAAGACCTCGATCTGTCGGTTCGCTCGTACAACTGCCTCAAGCGCGAGGGCATCAACAACGTCAGCGAATTGGTCGCCCTCTCGGAGACCCAGCTGATGAACATCCGCAACTTCGGACAGAAGTCGGTGGATGAGGTCAAGGACAAGCTCGTTGAGCTTGGCCTGTCCCTGAAGGACTCGGTGCCCGGATTCGACGGTGCCCACTTCTACAGCGGCTACGACGAAGAAACCATCTAAAGCAGTCGTTCAGACTGACTTTCGACTTTGATACTGGAGATAACCAATGCCTACGCCCACTAAGGGAGCCCGCCTCGGAGGCGGACCGGCCCACGAGCGCCTCATGCTCGCCAACCTGGCCGCATCCCTGTTCACCCACAAGTCCATCAAGACGACCGAGACGCGCGCCAAGCGCCTGCGTCCGGTCGCCGAGCGACTGATCACCTTCGCAAAGAAGGGCGACCTTCACGCCCGCCGTCGCGTGCTCGCCACCATCGGCGACAAGACCGTCGTGCATGAGCTCTTCACCGAGATCGCACCTCAGGTCGCTCTTCGTGAGGGCGGCTACACCCGCATCACGAAGCTCGGCTTCCGCAAGGGTGACAACGCTTCGATGGTGCAGATGGAGCTCGTTCTCGAGCCCGTCACCCCGAAGGTCAAGCGCTCCTCCGTCAAGGCTGCTTCCAAGCCTGCCGCGGCAGCGCCCGTTGTCGAGGCTCCGGCCGAGGTCGTCGCCGAGGACGCAGCGCAGGGCGCTGACGTCGTCGAGGGTGACGTCGCCGCCGACGCTGAGGAATCCAAGTAAGCACACTGTGCTGACTCGGCCCAGCTGAATCGCTGCGTTGAATCGAAAGGGGCCCGACTTCGGTCGGGCCCCTTTTCCGTGCCCGGGCAACGGCCTATCGTCCCTGCGGCACCCCGGCTACGGTATGCGCCATGGAACGCCCGACTCGAACCCGGACTGCGACCCCGAGCAGGAGCGTGGCACTGCCGATCGACGCGCTTGGGGCGTCCCATCCGGAGATCGTAAGGTGGCGTCCGGCAACGGTGGCGGACGTCGATGACCTGTGGCGGTTCACCCGGATCGTGGGGAAGGCAGACCATCCCCACCACCTGACGACGCGGGAGGGAATCGTGCGGGACTTCGGCCTGTCGTACTTCGACCCGGAGCAGGACTCCCTGATCGGGGTCGCTCGCGACGGCACCCTCGCGGCGACGGGGATGGTGATGGCGCCGACTCGGCGCGAGACCCTGGCCCGATCGATCCTGGTCGGCGGGGTGCACCCGGACTACCGCGGGCGCGGTATCGGCCAGGAACTGCTCACGTGGCAACTGGGCCGGGCCGAGCAGCAGCTGGCCATCGCGGCCCCCGCAGTTCCGCGATGGATCCTGGCCTACACCGACGAGGCCGCCTACCGCAGCGTCCGGTTGTTCCGGCGCCTGGGCATGGAATGTGCGCGGTACTTCCAATCACTCGAGCGGCGCCTCGACCAGCCGATCCCGGAGATCGACCTTCCCGGCGACGTCCGCGTCATCGGGTACACCCCGCAACTTTCCCGGGCCGCTCACGCGGCGCGGAACTCGTCGTTCCGGGACCATTGGGCGAGCCAGCCGATGAGTGACGAAGCCTGGGACTCCTTCGTGACGAGTCGCATATTCCGCCCCGACCTCTCGTTTCTGGCCCTCGCGGCCGGTCGCGACGGATCCCAGCAGGTCGTGGGGTTTGCCCTCGCCACGGTCAACCAGGACGACTGGGTCAACCAGGGTTACACCGGCAGCCACGTCGACCTCGTCGGCGTGATCGACGGATGGCGCGGCAAGCGCATCGCGCGGGCCCTGCTGTCCGCGCACCTGCGCGCCGCACGCACCGAGGGTCTGGCTCGGGCGACCCTGATCGTGGACTCCGAGAGTCCGACCGGCGCGCTCAACCTATATCTGGGGATGGGGTTCACGCCCACCACCCGCAGGCTGGCCTTCACCGTCGAACTCTAGCGCTCCCCGGTCACGGCAGCAGCAGCGGCGGCCGGGGAACCGCTGACCCGGCAGGGTCCGGCAGGCGATACACCTCGAGGCCCGGCTCCGGCGGGGGCTCGGCGAGCCGTTTCAGTGCGGCTCGAATGGCGTCGGCGTAGATCCGGCCGCCGGCCGGACCGGGATGGATGTTGTCCTCGGCGAGCACCTCGGTGTGCGGCGCGATCGCGGCGTGCCAGTCGGCCAGCTCGACCTGGCGGTGACGCGCCGAGAACCGGGCCAGGTCTTCGTTCACCCCGGCCGTCCAGTCACGCTCCGCGAAGGCAGTGACCAGGATCAGCTCCCGGTCAGGGCCGATCACGGTGCGGATCGCCGCCAGCTGACTCGCCCGGATCGGGCCGTTGGTGCCGAGACCGACGACGACGACCGGCCGAAGGGTGCTCGCCTCGGCCTGGGCGGCCAGGATGTCGGGAGCGGCCCCCATGCCACGGGACACAGTGGCGTCGATCGCGATCCCCGGAAAGTCCGCCTGCAACTCGGCTGCCGACGCGAGCATGACCGAGTCGCCCACCGCCGTGATCAGGTCCCCGGGCGCCGGACGGTCAAGGGCGCTGGCGGCCGGCCGGGACGTGCGCCGGGCGGCCTGCTCGGCCTGCCGTTCCGCAGCATCCACCGCCTTCTCGCCGCGTTCGATCTCGTTCTGGGCGCTCGTCTGGGTGGGAGCGGTGACCAGGGCCGCGGTCGTGCCGGTCGTCAGGAACAGGGCGGTGGCGCCGACCAGGCCGAGGAGGACGAACCGGCCGCGCACCCCCGTCATGCGGGAATTGAGACGACGGATGCTGCCGCGCACCCCCGTCGTGCGCACCGGAAGTTCGAGCCAGCGGTACGACGCACCGGCCGCCAGCAGTGTCAGCGCGCCTGCCAGCATCCCGACTCCAATGCCCGTCAGCACGGGCTGTGACACGCCGGCCGCCGGCCACGCCGCCTGAACGAGCACGAGCACCGGCCAGTGCCACAGGTAGATGCCGTAGGAGCGTTCGCCCAGGTAGCGGAGCGGCCCGGTGTCCAGCGCCGGGCCGAAGCCGGGCCCGCGCACGGCCGCCCAGATCACGACCGCGGTCAACAGGCTCACCAGCAGCAGTCCGCCGCGATAGGTCACCATCCCGGTGTCGGGCAGGGTGAGCGCCGCGACCAGCAGCCCGGCGAGGGCGGCCACGCCCAGCCGCGAGCGCCAGCGGCCGAGCAGGGCGGCGAGGCGGGGAGCCGGACCGCTCGGGAAGCCGGAACGGCGCAGCAGCAGGGCGAGCGCCGCGCCGGTGAAGAGCCCGAAGCTATGCGTGTCCGAGCCGTAGTACACCCGGGTGGGGTCGACGGCCTCGTACAGCAGCCCCATCCAGGCGGCGGAGGCCAGAGCCAGGGCGGCGACCAGTGCCAGGCGCAGCCAGCCGTTCCGCACCAACAGGAGTCCGAGGAGGGCGAACGGCCAGACCAGGTAGAACTGCTCCTCGACCGCCAGCGACCACAGGTTGCGGAACAGTTCCGGCGCCGTGGCGCTGAAGTAGCTCGCCGAGCCGGCGATCGACACCCAGTTGTAGCCGAAGGTGATCGCGCCGACCAGCTGCCAGCCGAGGCCCACCAGCACGTCCCCGCCGATCAGCCAGGCGGCCGTGCACAGAATCAGCACCAGTGGGATCAGCGGCGGCACCAGGCGCAGGGCCCGTCGTTTCCAGAAGCGGCCGAGCGCGATCCGTCCGGTTTCGTCCCGTTCGCCGATAAGCAGACCCGTGATCAGGAAGCCGCTGATCACGAAGAAGACGTCGACCCCGATGAACCCGCCGGGCAGGACCGCCGGGAAGAAGTGGAACACGACGACCAGAGCCACGGCGATGCCACGCAGGCCGTCGAGACCGGCCAGGCGTTTCGGGTGGACGCTCACGGAGTGCGGATGAGCGTCAGAGGGCGGGGGCTGCAGGGTTTCATGGGGGGGAGGACCGAAGTCCGGGTTCAACGATAACCCGGACCGGACCGTACACTTACCTCCGTGATTCTTCCCCCGGCGCCCGACGAGATCCAAGCAGCGGGCACCACTCGGATCAGACTCGACATCGCCTACGATGGCACCGGCATGAGCGGCTGGGCGACGCAGCCGGGCCTCCGCACGGTGCAGGGCCAGATCGAGGCCGGGCTGGCGGGCATCCTGCACAGCCACCCGCCGACCCCGATTCTGACCGTGGCCGGGAGAACGGATGCCGGCGTGCACGCCACCGGACAGGTCGCCCACTTCGATCTGAACCCCGACCAGGCCGACGGTCTGGTGCGCATCTCCCGCGGCAAGGGCCGGCCTCCGACGCCGCTGGCGGTCATGGTGCAGCGGCGGCTCAGCGGCATCCTCGTCACCCAGCCCGAAATCGTGATCAAGTCCTCCGTTCTCGCACCGCCCGGGTTCGACGCCCGGTTCTCCGCGCTCTACCGGCGCTACGAATACCGGATCGCCGACTCCGTCGTCGGGCACGACCCGCTGCAGCGGTTCCGCACCACCTGGCACGGCTTCGCCCTCGACGTGGACGCCATGGACGCGGCAGCCGCGACGCTGATCGGCCTGCACGACTTCGCCACCTATTGCAAGCCGCGTCCGGGCGCCACGACGATCCGCACCCTGCAGGAGTTCCGCTGGCGCCGCGATCCGGATGGCGTACTCGTCGCATCCGTTCAGGCCGACGCCTTCTGCCACAGCATGGTGCGTGCGCTGGTCGGCGCCTGCGTCGCCGTGGGGGAGGGCCGCCTGGCCGGGGACCGCCTGGTAGACCTCCGGATCGAGCGGGCCCGCACCAGCGAGTTCAAGGTGATGCCGGCCCAGGGTCTCGCGCTGCTGGAGGTCGGCTATCCGGCCGACGAGCTGCTCGCCCTGCGGGCCCGGGAGACCCGCGCTCGCCGGGAACTCATCGACGACACCGAGTAGCCCGGGAATTGCGCTGCCGGGCCCACCGCGTTAGTGTTATTCCTTGGTGTCTGTGCGTTGCAGCCAGACACACGAACGTGAGCCCTCCATCGATCGTGTTCCCCCTCTGGGAACACACCCGGAGCGGGATTCACGAACACCTCCGTTCGAAACCAGAAAGCAGTTCAATAGTGACGCGCACTTATACCCCCAAGGCAAGCGAAGTCCAGCACGACTGGGTCGTCATCGACGCCACCGACATCGTGCTCGGTCGTCTTGCCAGCCACGCCGCCATTCTCCTTCGCGGGAAGCACAAGGCCACGTTCTCTCCCCACATGGACATGGGCGACTTCGTCATCATCGTCAATGCCGAGAAGATCGCCCTCACCGGCAAGAAGCTCGACCTGAAGATGGCGTACCGCCACTCCGGTTACCCGGGCGGCCTGACGGCCACCAACTACTCGGAGATGCTCGAAAAGCACCCGACCCGTGCGGTCGAAAAGGCCATCCGTGGCATGCTGCCGAAGAACACCCTCGGCCGCGCACAGCTGGCCAAGCTCAAGGTCTACGCCGGCCCGGAGCACCCGCACGCCGCGCAGCAGCCCAAGCCGTACACCCTCGCCCAGGTCGCTCAGTAGCGCCGGCCTCCAGACTTTTCGATTCTAAGAAAAAAGGATTCACACCATCGTGGCGAAAATCGCAGATCAGATTGACCAGGCTCCGGAGAGCTACTCGACCGAGACTCCGACCGAGACTGTAACCAAGGCGCCCCGCGCCATCCTCAACGTTCCCGGCGCAGCCGTCGGCCGTCGCAAGCAGGCCATCGCCCGCGTGCGCATCGTCCCCGGCTCCGGCACCATCACGGTCAACGGCCGCGAGTTCGAAGACTACTTCCCGAACAAGCTGCACCAGCAGCTCATCAACGACCCGTTCAAGGTTCTCGACCTCATCGGCAGCTACGACGTCATCGCCCGCATCACCGGTGGTGGACCGTCCGGCCAGGCCGGCGCCCTGCGTCTCGGCATTGCGCGTTCGCTCAACCAGATCGACGAAGAGAACAACCGCGCCATCCTGAAGAAGGCCGGCTTCCTCAACCGTGACGCTCGCGTCAAGGAGCGCAAGAAGGCCGGACTCAAGAAGGCCCGCAAGGCGCCTCAGTTCTCGAAGCGCTAAGTCGAGAGTCGGCACTGTAAAGATGCCTCGGCTATTCGGCACGGACGGCGTCCGGGGTCTGGCCAACCGTGAACTCACGGCTGGCCTCGCCCTGGGCCTCGCCCAGGCCAGCGCGGCGGTCCTCACTCAGGGCCGCCGCGCGGAGTTGCGCCGCGCAGCGGGCCGTCGGCCCGTCGCGGTGCTCGCTCGGGATCCCCGGATCTCCGGCGAATTCATTTCGGCCGCGGTCGCTGCCGGGCTGGCGAGTTCCGGCGTCGATGTGCTCGACGCGGGCGTCATCCCGACCCCCGCCGCCGCTTTCCTGATCGCCGATATCGGCGCTGACTTCGGCGTGATGATCTCGGCCTCGCACAACCCCGCCCCCGACAACGGCATCAAGTTCTTCGCCTTCGGGGGAACGAAGCTTCCCGACGATGTCGAGGACCGGATCGAAGAGCACCTGTCGCTGGACATGCTCACACCGATCGGCGGCGACGTCGGTCGCATCAGCCGCTTCGCCGATGCGGAAGACCGCTACGTCGTGCATCTGCTCGGCACCCTGCCGCACCGTCTGGACGGTATCCACGTCGTGCTCGACTGCGCACACGGCGCCGCCGCCGGCGTGTCGCCGCAGGTCTTCACGGATGCCGGTGCCACCCTCACGGTCATCGGCGCCGACCCCGACGGCAACAACATCAACGACGGAGTGGGCTCCACCCACCTCGACAACCTCGCGCGCGCCGTGCTCGAAGCAGGCGCCGACGTCGGAATCGCCCACGACGGCGACGCGGATCGCTGCCTGGCCGTCGACCGCGACGGCAACATCGTCGACGGCGACCAGATCATGGCGATCCTCGCGGTGTCCATGGCCGAGCGCGGGGTGCTGAAGGACCGCACCCTCGTGGCCACGGTGATGAGCAACCTTGGCCTGCGCAAGGCCATGGCGGCCAATGACATCCGCATGGTCGAGACCAAGGTCGGCGACCGCTACGTGCTCGAAGAGCTCAACATCGACGGGCTGTCCCTCGGCGGCGAGCAATCCGGCCATGTGATCATGACTAAGTTCGCCACGACCGGTGACGGCATTCTGACCGGGCTGCACCTGGTCGCCGAAATGGCCCGCACCGGCAAGACCCTCGCCGAGCTCGCCTCGGTGATGACGGTCTTCCCGCAGATCCTGGTCAACGTGCGCGACGTCAACCACCACGGGTTGAACACCAACGAGGTCATCGCGGAGGCCGTCCGCGCCGCCGAGGCGGAGCTCGGCGACACCGGCCGGGTGCTGCTGCGCCCGTCGGGGACCGAGCCCATGGTGCGCGTCATGGTCGAAGCGGCCGACCAGGTCACCGCTGACCGGCTCGCGCACGAGCTGGCCGACATCGTGCGCCTGCAGCTCGCCCTCTAGTCGCGAGGACCCTCCCCGCCGTGCAAGCGGCCGAGCGGGCTCTCCCTGTGCGGGTCGGGCCCTGGGCGGGTCGGCCCTGTGCGGGTCGGGCCCTGGGCGGGTCACACCTTGCGCAGCAGCACCTTGGAGACGGAGTGGTTCGGGTCCTTGCGCAGCACGAGGGTCGCCCGAGAGCGGGTCGGCCGGATGTTCCGCAACAGGTTGGGTTCGTTGATCTCGGTCCAGATCTCCCGGGCCCGGCTCCGCGCCTCGGCCTCGGTCATGCTCGCGTACCGGTGGAAATACGACTTCGGGTTGCTGAACGCGCCGCGCTGCAGCTTGAGGAAGCGCTCCTCGTACCAGCGCTCGATGTCCTGCGTGCGCGCGTCCACGTATACCGTGAAGTCGAACAGGTCACTGACAGCGAGCCCGTGACCCGGCCCGGGCGGCTGCAACACGTTGAGTCCCTCGACGATCAGGATGTCAGGCTGCCGCACCACGATCTGGGCGTCGGGAACGATGTCGTAGCTGAGATGTGAATAGAACGGCGACCGCACCTCGGCGGCGCCGCTCTTGACCGCGGCGACGAAGCGCAGCAGGGCGCGTCGGTCGTAGGACTCGGGGAACCCCTTGCGGTCCATCAGGCCCCGCCTTGTGAGTTCCGCGTTGGGCAGCAGAAAGCCGTCGGTGGTCACCAGCTCGACCCGCGGCGTGTCCTCCCAGCGGGCGAGCAGCTCGCGCAGCAGGCGGGCGATGGTGGACTTGCCCACCGCGACCGACCCGGCGACGCCGATCACGAACGGCGTGCGCTGGGCACGCTCCCCGAGAAAGTCGCTCGTGGCGCGGTGCAGCTGCCGGGCTCCGGCGGCGTAGAGGTTCAGCAGGCGGCTGAGCGGCAGGTAGACATCCGTGACCTCTTGCAGGTCGAGCGGCTCACCCAGCCCGCGCAGCTGCACGATCTCCGTCTCCCGTAGTGGAAGCCGGGTGGTTGGCGCGAGGGCGGCCCAGTCTGCCCGGTCCAGTTCGACGAAGGGAGTGCTGTGGCCGTTGTTCCAGGGACTCGCAACCGGATCGGACATTCCACCGAGCTTACTCGGACTAAAATCGGACCCATGTGTGGAATCGTCGGATACGTAGGAGACAACAAGAGCGTTCAGGTCCTGATGGGAGGTCTGCGGCGGCTCGAATATCGCGGGTACGACTCCGCGGGCATCGCCGTCATCGATTCTGAGGGCACCCTCAATACGTCCAAACGCGCGGGAAAACTGGCCGTGCTGGCCGCCGAACTCGCGGCGAACCCGATCAACAACGGCAACACCGGGATCGGACACACCCGGTGGGCCACCCACGGTGCGCCGACCGACTCGAACGCGCACCCGCACCTGGGCGACAACGGCAAGCTCGCCCTGATCCACAATGGCATCATCGAAAACTTCTCCGTACTCAAGGACGAACTCCTCGCCGAGGGCTTCACCTTCGAGAGCGAGACCGACACCGAGGTCGCGGCCATCCTGCTCGGCCGGGAATACCAGCGCGTCGGAGACCTGGGCGCGGCGTTCCGCGCGGTCGTCTCCCGCCTGGACGGCGCCTTCACCCTCCTCGCCGTGCACCAGGACCAGCCCGGCATCGTCGTCGGCGCCCGCCGCAACTCCCCGCTCGTGATCGGCCTGGGCGACGGCGAGAACTTCCTCGGCTCCGACGTCGCGGCCTTCGTCGAATACACCCGCCGCGCGGTGGCCATCGGCCAGGACCAGATCGTCACCATCACGCCCGACCTCGTCACCGTCACCGACTTCGACGGCAACGCCGTCGAGGTGGAAGAATTCGACATCGCCTGGGATGCCTCCGCGTCCGAGAAGGGCGGCTGGTCCAGCTTCATGGCGAAGGAAGTCTCCGAGCAGCCGGATGCCGTGCGCAATACCCTGCGGGGCCGCATCCACGAGGGCCAGGCCGTCGTTCCCGAGCTGACCGAATTCGGAGACGACGTGCTCGCGGGCATCCGTCGCATCGTGATCATCGCCTGCGGAACGGCCGCTTACGCCGGTCAGACGGCGAAGTACGCCATCGAAAAGTGGGCCCGCGTGCCGGTCGACGTCGAGCTCAGCCACGAATTCCGCTACCGCGACCCGATTCTTGACCCCGAGACCCTGGTCATCTCGATCAGCCAGTCCGGCGAGACCATGGACACGCTGATGGCCGTCAAGTACGCCCGGGAGGCGGGCGCGAAGGCCATCTCGATCTGCAACACCCAGGGTGCCACCATCCCGCGTGAGTCCGACGCGGTCATCTACACGCATGCCGGTCCCGAAGTGGCCGTCGCCTCGACGAAGGCGTTCGTCGCCCAGATCGCCGCCCTCTATCTGTTCGCGCTTCACCTGGCGCGAGTGCGGGGGAGCCTGACCGAGGCCGAGCAGGTGGAGCAGGTCGTCGAGCTGCAGGGCATCCCGGCGAAGATCGCGACCACCCTGCTGCAGGAATCGACCGTCCACGAACTGGCCAACTGGATGAGTGACACCCGGGCCGTGCTGTTCCTCGGCCGGCACGTGGGCTTCCCGATCGCTCTCGAGGGGGCGCTCAAGCTCAAGGAGCTCGCCTACATCCACGCGGAGGGTTTCGCCGCCGGAGAGCTCAAGCACGGGCCGATCGCTCTGATCGAGCCCGGCCAGCCGGTCTTCGTCGTCGTGCCGAGCCCGCGGGGCTCCGCGCACCTGCACCCCAAGGTGGTCTCGAACATCCAGGAGATCCGGGCCCGAGGTGCGCGCATCATCGCGATCGCCGAAGAGGGCGATGTCGCGGTGCTGCCGTTCGCGGACACCGTGATCCGCATCCCGCTGGCAGCGCCGCTGTTCGAACCGCTTCTGGCCGTCGTGCCGCTGCAGATCTTCGCCATGGAACTCGCCACGGCGAAGGGACTCGACGTGGACCAGCCCCGTAACCTGGCCAAGTCCGTCACCGTCGAATAGTGCGAGTCGAGTAGTCGGAGGGCAAAACAGGGTGCAGAGGATGACGGCATGATCCGGGGCATCGGGGTCGACATCGTCGACCTCGCCCGCTTCGAACGGCAGGTCCTGCGCACGCCCGGGCTGATTCGTCGGCTCTTCACGGAAGCCGAGCGCGAGTTGCCGCTGCACTCCTTGGCCGCGCGCTTCGCGGCCAAGGAGGCGCTCATCAAGGCGCTCGGCGAGAGTGCCGGCGCCAGTTGGCAGGAGATGGCAGTCGTGACCGATGCCCACGGCAACCCGGGCTTCGTCCTGCACGGAGCCGCCGCGGCCGCGTTGACGGCCCGCGGCATCGACACGGTCCACCTGACCATGACCCACGACGCCGGCGTGGCCTGCGCCTTCGTGGTCACGGAGGGTGCGGCATGACCGGGTACCGCGAAGCCGTCGTCGACCTGCGCGCGGTCTACGCGAACGTCGTGCACCTCAAGCAGATGGCCGGCACCCCGCACCTGATGGCCGTGGTCAAGGCCAACGCCTACGGCCACGGGGCCGTTCCGGTCGCCCGCACCGCGCTCGCGGCCGGCGCCGACTGGCTCGGGGTGGCCGACATCGACGAGGCGCTCGAACTGCGGGCCGCCGGCATCGACGCGCCCCTTCTGGCCTGGCTGCACGATCCGGATGCCGATTTCACCGCCGCCATCGCCCGGAACATCAGCCTCGGGCTGTCCTCGGCGCGGCAGCTGCGCCAGGTCGCAGGCGCCGCCACCGCTCTCGGCCGCGTGGCCGATGTGCACCTCAAACTGGACACCGGACTCAACCGCAACGGCGTGCACGAACCGGACTGGGCCGAGACGTTCGCCCTGGCGGCCGAGCTTGAGCAGGCCTCCCGCCTGACCGTGACCGGGATCTTCAGCCACCTGTCGAACGCGTCCCCGGCCGATGACGCCGAGGCCGTCGAACGCTTCGAACGCGGCGTCGCCCTCGCCGTCGACGCCGGGTTGACGCCGCCGCTGATCCACCTGGCCTCCACGGCGGCGGCGCTGCGGGTGCCGGCCGCCCGTTTCTCGATGGTGCGGGTGGGCATCGGCATCTACGGGCTGTCGCCGTTCCCGGACCAGACCTCCCGGGAGCTCGGCCTCACCCCGGCGATGACGCTGCGGGGTCGCGTCGCCGCGGTGCGGCCCGTGTCCGCGGGTGCCGGGGTGTCCTACGACTACCTCTGGCGGGCGCCGGTCGACGGCCACCTCGCCCTCGTGCCGCTCGGCTACGCGGACGGCGTGCCGCGTCAGGCCTCCGAAACCGCGCAGGTCGACATCAATGGCCACCCTCATCCGCTGGTCGGGCGCATCGCGATGGACCAGTTCGTCGTGGACGTCGGCCAGACGAGTGTGGCGGTCGGCGACGAGGTGGTGCTGTTCGGCAACCCGGAGACGGGTGTGCCGAGCGCCACCGACTGGGCCGACGCCGCCGGCACCATCAACTACGAGATCGTCACCCGGATCGGCCGCCGGGTTCCCCGCAGCTACCGGGGCGAGATCGGCAATGCGGCCGGCGGCTCGGACCGGCCCGCTGCGGTCGATGGCGTGGGCCGCCCCGGCACCGGTTCCCGCCCCGGCACGGGTTCCCGCCCCGGCACGGGTTCCCGCCCCGGCACGGGTTCCCGGCCCGGCACCGAGGCCCGGCCCGGCACCGGTTCCCGCTGATGCGCACCGTCATCCCGGACGCCGCCGAAATGCACGAGTTCGGCCGCACGGTCGCGGGGCTGCTGCGGGCCGGTGACCTGATCGTGCTGACCGGACCGCTCGGCGCCGGGAAGACGACCTTCACCCGCGGTCTGGGGGAGGGTCTGCAGGTGCGCGGCTCGGTCACGAGCCCCACATTCGTGCTGGCGCGCACGCACCCGAGCACGATCGGCGGGCCACCGCTCGTGCACGTCGACGCCTACCGGCTCGGAAGCGCCCTCGAGCTGGACGACCTCGACATCGATTTCGCCCGGTCGATCGTCGTGGTCGAGTGGGGCCGCGGGATGCTCGACGGCATCGCCGACTCCTGGCTCGACATCGAGATCGAACGGCCGGTCGGGGCCTCGGAGGCGGCCGCATCCGTCGTCGCCGACGACACCGAGGTGCTCGACATCGACGAGCCGCGCACGGTCACGGTCACCCCGCACGGTCCCCGCTGGCCGGACGAATTCGACGGAGATTTTGCTCGCACGAGCCCATAACGGGCCGAATTCGGCGCTACACCCCAAAATCTCCGTCGAATTCGTTCGAGGCAGGCCGAGAGCAAAAGCGGCGGAACGGCCGAACAGCCAACCGGCGGCACAGCGAATCGGGCACAGCGAATAGGCTGGTGAGGTGCTTCTCGCCATCGATACCTCCGCCGGAACGAGCGTCGCGGTCGTGGACCTCGCCCGAGGCGTCATCGCCGAACGCGCCACCGACGACACCATGCGCCACGCCGAGGTGGTCGGTCGCCTGATCGCCGACTGCCTCAGCGACGCGGCCGTGCCGATCAGCGACCTCTCCGCAGTGGTCGGCGGCATGGGCCCCGGCCCCTTCACCGGCCTCCGCGTGGGCATCGCCGCCGCCCGGGTCTTCGCGCTCGGCGCCGGGGTGCCCTTCGTGCCCGTCGTCAGCCACGACGCGCTCGCCTTCGGCCGCTACCGGGCCGGGCACACCGGCCCTCTCGTGGTCGTCACCGACGCCCGTCGCCGCGAGGTGAACTGGTCCGTGTACAGCGGGGCGGATGCCCAGGGGCTCCCGATCCGGGTCGTCGCACCGGGCGTGACCCGGCCGGCCGTGCTGCTGGAGCCGGACTGGGCGCACGCCGGGGTTCCCCGGTTCGACGCGGTCACCGTGTCCGCCGGAGAGCTGGGGCAGGTAGCCGAGCTGATGTGGGCCCACCGGCGCCCGTTCGCCGCCGACGAGGCGCTCTACCTGCGCTCGCCGGATGTCACCCTGTCCAACGGTCCGAAACGGGTCAGCTGATGACCTGGCAAATGCGGCGCGCCCGAGCCGCCGACGTGGACGCCATCATGGCGCTCGAGACCCGCATTTTCGTCAACGATGCGTGGTCCGTCCAGGCGATGGCCCAGGACGTGGTCAACCCGAACTGCTACTACTTGGTTGCCTTCCCGCCCGACGAGCCCGATCGAATCGAGGCCTATGCAGGGCTGCAGGCCCCCCAGGGCGCGCGCGAGGGCGACATCCAGACCATCGCGGTCACCGAAGAGGCCCGCGGCCGCGGCCTCGGCCGCACCCTGATGCTCAGCCTGATCACCGAGGCCCGTAAGCGGGGCGTGCGGGAGGTCTTCCTCGAGGTGCGCGCCGACAACCCGCCGGCCCAGGAGCTCTACCGCCGGCTCGGCTTCGAGGAGTTGGGCATCCGTCGCGGCTACTACCAGCCCGACAACGTCGACGCGATCGTGATGCGCCTGCACGTTCCTGGCCCCAAGATGCAGACGACGCCGGCAGATGCCGAACCGGAGGCCGCCGAATGACCGCCCTGACCGACCCGACCGCCCTGACCGCCCTGACCGCTCTGAACCGCGTCAACCCGCTCGTGCTCGGCATCGAGACCTCCTGCGACGAGACGGGGATCGGGATCGTGCGCGGCGCCACCCTGCTCTCGAACACGATCGCGTCGTCCATGGACGAACACGCCCGCTACGGCGGAGTCGTGCCGGAGGTGGCCGCGCGCGCGCACCTCGAGGAGCTCGTTCCGGCGATCCGGGCGGCGACGCTGGAGGCCGGGATCCGTCTGGAGGACATCGATGCGGTGGCTGTGACCTGTGGTCCCGGCTTGGCCGGCGCGCTCATGGTCGGGGTCGGGGCAGCCAAGGCGCTCGCGATCTCTCTCGGCAAGCCGATCTACGCGGTCAACCACCTCGTCGGCCACGTGGGCGCCGATGTGCTCCGCCTCGGCCCCGACGACATGACGGAGCCGCTTGAGTACCCCACGATCGCCCTCCTGGTCAGCGGCGGCCACACCTCCCTGCTGCTGGTGCGCGATCTGGTCTCCGACGTCGAACTACTCGGGGAGACCATCGACGATGCCGCCGGCGAGGCCTTCGACAAGGTGGCCCGCCTGCTCGGCCTGCCCTACCCGGGCGGACCCCAGATCGACCGGGCCGCGCTGGCCGGCAACCCCACCGCCATCCGTTTCCCCCGTGGTCTGAGCCAGACCAAGGACATGGCCAAGCACCGATATGACTTCTCGTTCTCGGGGCTGAAGACGTCGGTGGCCCGCTGGGTCGAGCAGAAACGCGACGCGGATGAGCCGGTGCCGTTGGCCGACGTTGCCGCCAGTTTCCGGGAGGCGGTCGTCGACATCCTGCTGACCAAGGCCATCGCGGCCTGCGTCGACCTCGGCGTGCCGAGACTCCTGCTCGGCGGCGGCGTGATCGCCAACGCCCGGTTACGCCAGGTGGCCCAGGAACGCACGGATGCCGCCGGCATCGCCCTGCGCATCCCGCCGTTGTCGCTCTGCACCGACAACGGCGCCATGATCGCGGCCCTCGGGGCGCAACTGATCATGGCCGGGCATCCGCCCTCGGCGCTGGACTTCGGGGCGGATTCCACCCTCCCGGTATCCGAGATCCAGGTCTGAAACCCCCTCCCACCGGTATTTCGCCCTCGGGCGGGTATTCTGGCTTCGGCGGGTGCCGTTTGTCTCGGCGCTCGACATCCTGTCCGACCGTGTGCCAGGTCAGCAGCCCAGACGCACCATTCCCGCCAGACGTACCATTACCGCCAGACGCACCATTCCCGAAGGAGCAATCGACATGACCGACCCCAACCAGCCGCCGGTTACCCCGCCCATGTTCCAGCCGCCGGCAGCGCCCGCGAACCCCGCGGACACCATCCCCGCGCAGGCCGCCCCTGCCTACACCCAGCAGGGCTACCCGCAGCAGGCCCCGTCCGAGAAATACAACGTGCTGTCCATCGTGTCGCTCGTGACGTCGGTGCTCGGCATCTCCCTGGTCGGCATCATCACCGGCCACATCGGGCTGAGCCAGATCGGGAAGACCGGAGAAAAGGGTCGTGGACTCGCGATCGCCGGCCTCATCGTCGGCTACGCGGGCCTGGCGGCTCAGCTCCTGGCCGTGGTCCTGCTGATCCCGTTCCTGATCGCGATCGCCAACGACCCGACCCTGCTCAATACCTACTGACCCGGGCCCTGCTGTTTCGTGGCCACGGGGAGAGACCCCGCGCCGATGGCCGGTGACCCGATATGCGACAGCGACGCACTCCGTCGTTTCGGAAAGGAATGAATTCGCATGAGCGATTCGAATATCCCCAGCAACCCCGACGTGCCCCACGTGCCTGACGTGCCCCAGGTGCCCGACGTGCCACAGGTCCCCGACATCCCGCGCGACGAGCAGGGCGCGCCCGCCGCCCCGACTCCGCCGCCGGCTTACGGCGCCTCGACTCCGCCGCCGGCTTACGGCGCCTCGACTCCGACTCCGCCGCCGGCTTACGGCGCCTCGACTCNCGACTCCGCCGCCGGCTTACGGCGCCTCGACTCCGACTCCGCCGCCGGCTTACGGCGCCTCGACTCCGACTCCGCCGCCGGCTTACGGCGCCTCGACTCCGACTCCGCCGCCGGTCTACGGCGCCCCGACGGCGACCCAGGCGCCGGCCTACGGCACCCCGTATTCGGCGTCCTATGGTGCCCCCATCGCGAAGCAGCCGATCCTCAGCATTCTGGCGCTGGTGGCCGGCGTCATCGGCCTGCTCGGCTCGCCGATCGTATTCCTCCCGATCGTGGGCGGCATCCTCGGGCTGTTCATTCCCGCCGCTGCCGTCGTTCTGGGCTTCCTCGGCAAATCGAAGGAACCGCAGGCCCGGGGCTTCTGGCTGACCGGACTCATCACCGGGTTCATCGGCGTCGGGATGGCGCTGGTCAGTATCGTGATCTGGTCCGTCTTCTTCGCCACCGTCCCCAACTCGTCGTTCTGAGCCGGAGATAGCAGCGGGGATGATGGGGGAGGAACGGGACCCGTCCCGCGATGGCGACTTCCGGGCCGACCTCACCCGGCGTCCGGCACCGGCCCCGGGCGAGTTGGACTATGCGTCGACCGTCACCGCCCCCACGGAGTGGGTGCCGTACGTCTACACCGACAGCGAGCTGCGCGCTCAGGCGGGCCGGCGTGGCCTGTCCATCGCCTCGCTCGTCTTCGGGTTGCTCGGGTTACTGATCGCCGTGTTCGGCGTCTGGGGCGCGGCGCTCTCCCTCGCCGCAGTCGTGCTGTCCGTGATGGCCCGCCTGACCGAACGACGTGCCGGCACCGTGTGGGCCTACGGGCTGCTCACGGGGCTGGCCGGACTCGTCCTCGCGGTCGGGTGGGTGCTGATCGTCACGCAGGTGCTGACGATCGTGCCCGGCTGAGCCGGGCGCGCCTCGACCTGCGGCCTCGACCTTCCTGCTCCATCTGCGGCTCAGTCGAGCGGCGGAACCCGCTCCACGAGCAGGGCCACTCGCTGTCCCGCTGCCCGGGTGAGTACGAGCGTCGCCGACTCGGGGCCCTTGAGCTTCAGCCGGGTACGCAGAGTGGCCGGGTCGACATCCACGCCGCGTTTCTTGATCTCAAGCGTGCCGATCCGACGTTCCTGCAGCGCCAGCCGCAGCTTCTTCTCATCGACCGGCAGCACCTCCAGCACCCGGAACGCGGTGGCGAACGGCGTGCGATGCAGGGTCTCGGAGGTGAGGTACGCGATCCCCTCGCTGAGCATCAGCGCGTCGAGCGAGCGGGCAAGATCGCCGATCAGGCGGGCACGGATGATCGCGCCGTCCGGCTCGTACAGGTAGTCGCCCAGCACACCGACCGGTGCATCCTCGCTGTCGCGGGGCGCGGTCAGTTCGTTCGTCCCGGTCCGGCCGAGCAGCAGGGCGGAGCGACGGATGCCGGGGCGCGCCAGCGCTCCGAACCACAGCCCCATCTCCACGAGCCTGCCGTCCACCGAGACCCATTGCGCTTCGGCCTCGGCGGGGATCAGATCGCGGTCGTGTCCCGGACCGAGCTTGACGCCGATGGGCATCCGCTCACTGAGGCCGAAGACGAAATCGAGGTGGGGGGAGTAGTCCTCCGGCCTGGTGAGGCGGGAGGTGTTGGAGTGCCCGGCGGTGCGCCGGGCCGGATCGAGCCAGGCGGCGTCGAATCCGGTGAGGTCGACGTCTTCCGCGGCCGAGTGCAGAACGCTTGCATTCTCGAACGGAGCCAGGTTGTAGCTGGCGACGGTCGCGGTCACCTCGTCGGCGTCCACCGCCGTCACCGTGAGGTCCATGGCGGCCAGGGCCATGGCGTCGCCGCCGATCCCGCAGCCGAGGTCGACGACCCGGTTCAGGGTAGCGCCGGTGAAACGGCCGGCGTGCAGCGCGGCCACCCGCAGCCGAGTGGCCTGCTCGAGGCCGGCCTCCGTGAACAGCATGCGACCGGCGAACTCACCGAACTTGGGCAGGGCCTTGGCCCGGAGCCGGGACTGGCTGAGCACCGCGGTGACCAGGTCGGGGCTGTGCCCGGCCTTGCGCAGTTCGCTCACCACCCGCACGACGTCGGCGGCCGGGTCATACGGCGGCAGCGAGTCCAGCAGACGCAAACCGCCCGGCGATAACAGCTCGACGAGCTCTGAGCGTTCCATCGTGCAAACCTATCAACCCCTCGCATCTGGCACTCACGTTGCGTGAGTGCCAGATGCGCCCTAAACTCGATCTAGCACTCTCGCTGTGAGTCTGCTAACTATGTCTTAGCTAAGAAAGAGGTCAACCGTGTCGGTCTCCATCAAGCCGCTCGAGGATCGCATCGTCATCAAGCAGGTCGACGCAGAGCAGACCACCGCTTCAGGTCTGGTCATTCCTGACACCGCCAAGGAAAAGCCCCAGGAGGGCGAAGTTGTCGCAGTCGGCCCCGGCCGCATTGACGACAACGGCAACCGCATTCCGCTCGACGTCGCCGTCGGCGACAAGGTGATCTACTCCAAGTACGGCGGAACCGAAGTCAAGTTCGGTGGCGAGGATCTCCTCGTCCTGTCGGCTCGCGACGTGCTCGCAGTCGTCGTTCGCTAGTCACACCCACTGATCGGTAGAATCCCGGATGGCCTGGCCATCCGGGATTCTTCGTTAAGAAAGGCCCGCCCGTGGAGAAAGGCCCTCCCTCACCCGAGAACCTCAACCGGGCCCGTCCTGCCCGCCCGGCGCGGTCCGAACAGAGCAAGGGACTGATCTACGCGGTCCTCGCCTACGCACTCTGGGGCGCGTTGCCGCTCTACTTCCTGCTCCTCGCCCCGAGCGGGGCGTTCGAGATCGTGGCCTGGCGTGTTCTCTTCTCCCTGGTGTTCTGCGCGCTGCTCATCACGGTCACCCGCAAGTGGCGGTCGTTCGCCGGCCTGCTGCTGAGACCTCGCATCGTCTTCGCCATGGGTCTGGCCGGCCTGCTCATCTTCGTCAATTGGCAGACCTACGTCTTCGCCGCCCTCAGCGGACACGTGGTCGAGGCTGCCCTCGGATATTTCATCAATCCGATCGTCACCGTCTTCCTCGGCGTCATCCTGCTGCGGGAAAAGCTGCGGCTGCTGCAGTGGGTGGCCGTGGGCATCAGCCTCGGGGCCGTCGTCGTCCTCACCGTCGGCTACGGCTCGCTGCCGTGGGTGTCGCTCATCCTCGCGTTCTCGTTCGGCTTCTACGGCCTGATCAAGAAGCGCGTCGGCCGCGACGTCGACGCCGTCGCCGGCCTTACCCTCGAAACGGTCTGGCTCGCGCCCATCGCCGTCGTGCAGCTGATCGTGGTGGGCTCCGTTTCCGGTCTCACCTTCGGGACCGTCTCCACCTGGCATACCCTGGGGCTGCTGGCAGCGGGCGTGGTGACCGCCGTCCCGCTCCTGTTTTTCGCCGCCGCGGCCCGGCGGCTGCCTTTGACGTACATGGGCCTGATCCAGTACTTCGCGCCCATCCTGCAGTTCCTGGTCGGCGTCTTCGTGCTGCTCGAGCCGATGCCGCCCGAGCGCTGGCTCGGGTTCGCCTTGGTCTGGGTGGCGCTGGTCGTCCTCACGACCGACATGGTCCTCACCGGGCGCGCGCCCCGGCGTGCGTCCCTGGAACCGGCCTGAGCCCGGCTACGCTCGGGGGCGCACCTCGTACCTGAAAGGACACCGGATGCGCGCTGCGTCGAGTTCCCTGCCAGTCAGCCTGATCGGGGGGCTCGCCTGTGTTCTTCTGCTCTCCGGTTGCACAGCGGAGGCCGCGCCGCCGGTGGCCACGCCCACCGTCGCACCCGTCGTGATCGCACCGTCCGGCGACGGGACCGTGCGCATCGGCACCCTGTTCCCCATGACGGGCCCGGCGGCCGCCAGCGGAGCGGCGCAGGTGGCCGGCACGGAACTGGCCGCCCGGGAGATCACCGAGCAGGGCCGAATCCTCGGTACTCCCATCGAGATCGTCCACCGCGACTCCGCCGTCGACGCGGCGACGGCGCTGACCGACCTGCTGGCCCGCGGCGTCGACGTCGTGCTCTGGGACGCCACGGTCCCGATGCCGGACGACCTGGCCGCTGCCGTTCTGGCGGCGCCGGCGGCGCTGCTGGCGCTCGGCGACTTCGCGAACGGCGGCACACCCCTGGCCGCCAGCGGCGGCTTCGCGGCGCGCCTGCGCACTCTGGATCCGGGGTTGGTCGACACCGCCGGCGGGGGCGAGGCCTATGACGGGGTCGTCCTGAGCGCCCTGGCCGCGGCGCGGGCCGGAGACGACGGCGCGGCGTCGATCAGGCCGGCCCTCGACCAGGTCAGCACCGGGGCGGTCGCCTGCGCATCCTGGGGAGAATGTGCGGCCGCGCTGGCCGATTCGCAACAGATCGCCTATGCGGGCGTCACCGGCCGCCGATCGTAACGATTTGGTCTGCGTTACACGGATGTAACACGGTTGCCTTGTTTCGCGCGATTCCTGTCAATAATGTGACAGGACGGCAGTCATTCGACCGCTGGCATTTCTCATTCCTAGTCCCAAGGAGCAACATGAGCGTATTCGCGAAGGCCTCGGCCTCCCGCTCAGTCCGGGCAGTCGTCACTGGAGTCGCCATGGTCGGCGTCAGTGCACTTCTGCTCACCGGATGCAGCAGCAACACTGCAGAACCGGCTGAATCGGAAGCCCCCGCCGCGAGCGGAGACGCCCAAGCCATCACGGCCGGCGACCGCGACCTCACCCTGAAGATCGGCACCATCCTTCCCCAGAGTGGTGCCCTGGCCTTCCTCGGCCCGCCCGAAGAAGCCGGGGTCGCACTGGCCGTCAAGGACATCAACGACGCGAATCTTGGACTCACCGTCGAGGCCATCTTCCGTGACTCCGGCGACACCACGACGGACACCGCGACCGGTTCGGTGACCGACCTCCTCTCGCAGGACGTCTCGGCCATCATCGGTGCAGCATCCTCCGGCGTCTCCAAGACCGTGATCGACCAGATCACCGGCGCGGGTGTCGTGCAGTTCTCGCCGGCCAACACCTCGGCAGACTTCACGAAGTACGCCGACAAGGACCTCTACTGGCGCACCGCCCCGTCCGACCTGCTGCAGGGTGAAGTCCTGGGCACGCAGATCGCCGACGACGGCAACGCCACCCTCGGCCTGATCGTGCTCAACGACTCGTACGGCACCGGCCTCGCCGAGTCCACCACGGCGGCCTTTGAGGCTGCCGGCGGCGAGGTCGTCGCCACGTCGCTGTTCAACGAGGGTGACTCCAACTTCGCGGCTCAGATCTCCGAAGTGACCGCCGCCAACCCCGACGCGATCGCCCTGATCACGTTCGACCAGGCCAAGGTCATCACCCCCGCGCTGGTCGGCTCCGGCTACCCGGGCGGCAACCTCTACTTCGTGGACGGCAACCTGTCCGACTACAGCAAGGACTTCGACGCCGGCATCATCACCGGAGCCAAGGGCACGCTGCCGGGCCTCGACGTGGGAACCCTCGGCGACTTCACCGAGCGTCTCAAGGAGCTCGACCCCACCCTGACCGACTTCAGCTACGCGGCCGAGTCCTACGACGCCGTCATGCTCGTCGCTCTGGCTGCCTTCGCGGCCAATGACGTCTCGGGTGAGGCCATCTCCAAGCACCTCCGCCAGGTCTCTGGTGGAACCGGCGACGGCACCGCGGTCTCCGACTTCACCGCGGCGGCCGAAGCCCTCGCAGCCGGCGACCAGGTCGACTACGACGGCTTCTCCGGCCCGGTCACGTTCGACGAGAACGGTGACCCGACCGAGGCAACCATCGGCGTCTACGAGTACCTCGAGGACAACACGTACAAGCGCATCAACTAGTCACCGATCAGTCGCCCATCGGCAGCTGAACTGGAAGGGCCCCGACTTCGGTCGGGGCCCTTCTTCGTGCGCCCGGCAACTTGTCTAGTTCGACAGTCTCGGTCGAGTTCGTCCCGCGCGCGCAGCGACGTCGACCGGAGCCGTCGAACTCGCGCCGAACTCGGCGGACCGGGCACGGCGGACCGCACACGGCGGACCGGGCACGGCGGACCGGGCACGGCGGACCGGGCACGGCGGACCGGGCACGGCGGACCGGGCACGGCGGACCGGGCACGGCGGACCGCACACGGCGGACCGCAGGCGGCGGACCGCACACACAGAAGCGGCGCCCGAGGATCTCGGGCGCCGCTTCTGTGTGTTGGTCGTGCTGGTCGTGCTGGCGGCTCCGGCTAGTCGTCCTGGCCGAGGGTGCCGAGGTAGAGGCCGATCACCTTGGGGTCGTTCAGCAGCTCGCGGCCGGTGCCCGTGTAGGCGTCGCGGCCCTGGTCGAGCACGTAGCCGCGGTCGCAGATCTGCAGGCAGCGGCGGGCGTTCTGCTCCACCATGATCGTGGTCACACCGGCCTTGTTGATCTCCTTGACCCGCAGGAACGCCTCGTCCTGGCGCACGGGGGAGAGGCCGGCACTCGGCTCGTCGAGCAGCAGCACGTGCGGGCCCATCATCAGCGCCCGCGACATGGCCACCATCTGGCGTTCGCCGCCGGACAGCGATCCGGCGCGCTGCTGGAGCCGCTTCCCGAGCTCCGGGAAGATCTCCGTGACGAACTGCAGCCGCTCGTCCAGGCCCTTCGGTTTCAGGAACATGCCCATCTCCAGGTTCTCCTGGATCGTGAGCGTGGGGAAGACGTTGTTCGTCTGAGGCACGAAACCGACGCCCTTGGCCACGAGCTTGTTGGCCTTGAGGTTGGTGATGTTCTCGCCGCGAAGCAGGATCTCACCTTCCCTCACCTTGACCTGGCCGAAGATCGACTTGAGCAACGTGGACTTGCCGGCGCCGTTCGGGCCGATGATCCCGATCAGTTCGCCGTCGTAGGCGGTCAGGGAGCAGGCGTTGAGAATGTTGACGCCCGGCAGGTAGCCGGCCGTCACCGTCTTGACCTCGACGACGGGCTGCCCGCTGGGGGTGTAGGCCGGCGCGGCGGCAGGGCTAGTGTTCGTCAATCGAGCAGCTCCTTAATGGCTTCGACACGTTCTTCTTCGGCGGCCGGATCCTCGCCGAGGTCCTCGTCGTGGTGCTGGCCCAGGTAGGCGTCGATCACGGCGGGGTTGCGCATCACCTCGTGCGGGTCACCCTCGGCGACCACGCGGCCCTCGGCCATCACGATGACCCAGTCGGCGATGTGGCGCACCATGTGCATGTCGTGTTCCACGAAGAGAACCGTCATGCCCTCCGCCTTCAGGTTCAGGATGTGGTCCAGCAGCGACTGCGTCAGCGCCGGGTTCACCCCGGCCATCGGCTCGTCGAGCATCACCAGGCTCGGCTCGCTCATCAGCGCCCGTGCCATCTCGAGAAGCTTGCGCTGCCCGCCGGAGAGGCTGGCGGCGTAGTCGTCCTTCTTGGAGTCGAGCTTGAACCGTTCGAGGATATCGAGGGCCCGCACCCTGTTCGCCTCCTCCTGCTTGCTCCAGAAGAAGGGGAAGACCGCCCGGAACAGGTTCTCGCCGGCCTGGCCCTTGGCGCCGAGCAGCATGTTGTCCATGACGGTCAGCAGACCGAGCGCCTTGGTGAGCTGGAAGGTGCGCACCTGGCCCATCCGTGCCACCTTGAACGCGGGCATCCCCGACAGAGGGCGGCCCTCGAAGGTCCACGACCCGGTGTCGGGCTTATCGAAGCCCGTCAGCAGGTTGAACAGGGTGGTTTTGCCGGCTCCGTTGGGCCCGATCAGCGCCGTGATGGCGCCGCGCGGGATCTCGACGTGGTCGACGTCGACGGCCTTGAGACCGCCGAAGGTGCGGCTCACGCCGTCCGCGACCAGGATCGGATCGCGCTTCTTGCAGCCCGGTGCGGCCTCGCCGATGTGCAGGTCGGTCGACTTGACCGGCTTGTTGCTGGGAACTGTGTTATTTGACAAAGGCCAACTCCTTCTTGTTTCCGAAGATGCCTTGCGGTCTGAAGATGACTATAAGCATGATCGCCACTCCCACCAGGATGAAGCGCAGCTGGCCCGCCTGGATGCTGGTGATGAACGGAATCCAGCCTGCCTCCACCGCACGGGCGATGAACCCGGAGAAGAAGGACAGCAGAACCCAGAAGACCATCGAGCCGATGACCGGCCCGAGGATCGTGGACGCGCCGCCGAGGAGGAGTATCGCGTAGATGAAGAACGTCAGTGACGTCTGGTAGTTCGACGGAACCACGGCACGGGGGAGCACGAAGATCATGCCCGCGATCGTGCCGAATGCGCCGCCGAGAATCAGAGACTGCATCTTGTAGGAGTAGACGTTCTTGCCGAGCGCGCGCACGGCATCCTCGTCTTCACGGATTCCCTTGATCACGCGACCCCAGGGACTGCGCATGATCTGCCACGTGAACAGGCAGGCGAGGGCCACGATCGACCAGGCCACGATCCGCAGCCACCAGTCGTACTCGTTGTACTCGAACGGGCCGAAGCCGTAGCGCCCCTCCGGGATCGGGTTGAGGCCCGCAAAACCGCCCTTATACCCGCTCAGCCCGTTCGCGGAGCCGGTGAAGGACTGGAACGTGTTGGTCGTGAACAGGAGGCGCACGATCTCGGCCGCCGCGATCGTCACGATCGCGAGGTAGTCCGCCCGGAGGCGCAGGGTCGGTATACCCAGGATCAGGGCGAAGATGACGGATGCGCCGATCCCCACCAGCACGGCACCCCAGACGGGGAAGCCGAAGCTGAGGGTGGAGATGGCGAAGCCGTAGGCGCCCAGGGCCATGAAGCCGGCCTGGCCGAAGTTCAGGAGGCCGGTGTATCCGAAGTGGATCGCCAGCCCGAGCGCCGCGAGGGCGTAGGCGGCGGTGGTCGGGCTGATCAGCTCGACGGCTGCGTTGCTAAAGATTGCTCCCCAGTCGATCATCGGATGCCCTTCTAGCCAATTCTCTCTTTGCGACCCAGGATGCCTTGCGGCCGAAGCAGCAGCACCAGGATCAACACGACAAGTGCACCGACGTATTTAAGGTCGGAGGGAAGCCACAGCGTCGACAGTTCGACGAACAGGCCGACGATGATCGAACCGATCAGGGCGCCGAAGGCGGTGCCGAGACCGCCGAGGGTCACGGCCGCGAAGACGAGCAGCAGGATCTGGAAACCCATGTCCCAGCTGACACCCGGCCGGAAGTAGGCCCACAGGATGCCGCTGAGGCCGGCGAGGGCTCCACCGACCACCCAGACGATCCGGATGACGCCGTCGACGTCGATCCCGCTGGCGGAGGCCAGGCTGGGATTGTCGGAGACCGCGCGGGTGGCCTTGCCGATGCGGGTGCGCAGCAGGAAGTAGGAGACGGCCAACAGCACCACGATGCTGATGCCCATGCTGGCCAGGTCGATCATCGAGAGCCGGATCGGTCCCAGCTTCATGTCAGCCAGGCCGGAGCCCGGAAGCTGGCTCGTTCCGCCGCCGACGAAGATCTGGAACACGTACCGCAGGGCGAGCGAGAGCCCGATGCTCACGATCATCAGCGGGATCAGACCCACGCCCTTGCGGCGCAGCGGTTTCCAGATCACCGCGTCGAGGCTCCAGCCGAGACCTGCGCTCAGCACGACGGCGATGATGATCGCCAGCCAGATCGGCACGCCCAGCGTGACCGAGAAGAGCAGGGCCATCAGCGCGCCGAAGGTGATCATCTCGGCATGGGCGAAGTTGCTCAGCCCGGTGGTGCCGAAGATCAGGGACAACCCGATCGCCGCGAGGGCCAAGAGCAGGCCGAAGTTCAGCCCGTTGACGAAGCGGTTGACGAACTGGTCGAAGAAGCTGACCGTGGTGCGCGTGCCCTCGCCGAGGAAGAAGTTCACCGACTTCACCTTCGTGAGCGCGAACTCCGCCTCAATCACGTTGCCGCCCTTGGCAACGACGACACCCTTCGGAAGGGTCTCCTCATCGAGGCTGACCGTGTACGTGGCCTTCTCGGGCACGCCGACTTTCCACTTGCCCTCGGCGTCCGTTTCCACGGATGCCTCATAACCGCCGCCTTCGACGGTGATCAGCACGTTGTCGAGCGGTTTCTGGTCGAACTGCACGTTGCCAGTGAGCACGAACTCGTACTCGTCGGTTCCGACCTCGTCGGCGTGAGCCGGACCGGCGGAGACTGTGGCGAACGTGGACATCGTCAAGGCTGCGAAGAGCAGGCCGAGGAAGATCACCAGCATTCTGGGTGAGAATCTGCGAACAGCTTCAGGGGAATTCACTGCACCTCCATGGGGGCACCGTTGGGTCTGTCACCGAGCGTGCCCCGGGTCTCACCTACCAACATCTTTGTTGACAGTAAGTGACGATTATGTCCCATATGTGACGACGGCGGTCGGAACTGCCCAGATTCTCTTCCGAGGAATGCGTGGAGCGCGACGTCGCTTAACATTGACAAGACCGGTGATCGACTTGGATTGCCGGATTTTCTCCACTTTCCTGCATCTGTAAAAGGGGTTTCATGGATCAGCCAGATCCGTTCGGTTTCACCGGGCTCACCTACGACGACGTCCTGCTTCTTCCGGGGCATACCGACGTCATTCCCAGTGAAGCCGAGACCCTGTCTCGGTTGACGCGCCGAATCAGCGTGGCCACGCCGCTGCTGTCCAGCGCGATGGACACCGTCACAGAGACCCGGATGGCCATCGCGATGGCCCGTGAGGGCGGCCTCGGCGTGCTGCACCGCAACCTCTCGATAGTCGACCAGGCCGAGCAGGTCGACCTCGTCAAACGCAGCGAATCCGGCATGATTACCAATCCGGTAACAACTTCGCCCGACGCCACTGTTGCGGAGGTCGACGCCCTCTGCGGGCAGTACCGCATCAGCGGTCTTCCGGTCATCGACGCCGACGGCGTGCTCGTGGGAATCATCACCAACCGGGACATGCGGTTCGTTTCCAACACCAAAAAGCACACGACGCTCGTGCGCGAGGTGATGACGAAAGGCCCTCTGATCACGGGCAAGGTCGGCATGGCGCCGATGGACGCCGTCGCCATCTTCGCCACCCACAAGATCGAGAAGCTTCCCCTCGTCGACGACCACGGCCGCCTCACCGGCCTGATCACGGTCAAGGACTTCGACAAGAGCGAGGAATACCCCTTCGCCACCAAGGACGACGCCGGACGTCTGCGCGTCGGCGCGGCCATCGGCTTCTTCGGCGACGCCTGGCAGCGCGCCACCGCACTGCTGGACGCGGGCGTCGACGTTCTCGTGGTCGACACCGCCAACGGCGACAGCGCCGGGGTGCTCGAGATCATCCGTCGCCTGAAGTCCGACCCCGCGTTCGAGGCGGTCGACGTGATCGGCGGCAACGTGGCCACCCGCTCCGGCGCCCAGGCCCTCATCGACGCGGGCGCGGACGCGATCAAGGTCGGCGTCGGCCCCGGCTCGATCTGCACCACCCGCATCGTCGCCGGCGTGGGCGTGCCGCAGGTCACCGCCGTCTACCAGGCGTCGCTTGCGGCCAGAGAGACCGGCATCCCGGTGATCGCCGACGGCGGGCTGCAGTACTCGGGCGACATCGCCAAGGCACTGGTCGCCGGCGCGGACACCGTCATGCTCGGTTCCCTGCTCGCCGGTTGTGACGAGAGCCCCGGCGAGCTCGTCTTCGTCAACGGCAAGCAGTTCAAGACCTACCGCGGCATGGGTTCGCTCGGCGCGTTGCAGAGCCGCGGCACGAAGACTTCCTACTCCAAGGACCGCTACTTCCAGTCGGATGTCCCCTCCGACGACAAGCTCATCCCGGAGGGCATCGAGGGCCAGGTGCCGTATCGCGGACCGGTGTCCGCCGTGGCTTACCAATTGATCGGCGGCCTGCGCCAGTCCATGTTCTATGTGGGCGCGCGCACGATCGACGAGCTCAAGCAGAAGGGCAAGTTCGTTCGGATCACCGCCGCCGGGCTGAAGGAGTCGCACCCGCACGACGTGCAGATCGTGGTCGAGGCTCCCAACTACCGCCGTTAGCGCGCTGCGGCCAGCCGGGAGACGGCTTCCGCGAGTACCTCGGGTGAACAGCCGAAGTTGAGGCGCGCGAAGCCCCGGCCGGGTTCGCCGAACATCGGGCCGGGGCTGAGCGCGACCCGCGCCCGCTCGAGTGCGACCAGGGCCGGGTCGTCACCCCAGTCCAGGCTCCGCAGGTCGAGCCAGGCCAGATAGCCGGCCTCGGGCGGCCGGTAGCCGACTCCGGGCAGCTGCGCGTCCAGCAGTGCGGTGAGCCGGTGGCGGTTGCCGTCGAGAGATTCGAGCACCCCGTCCAACCACGGCTCCCCGTCGCGGAACGCCGCGATGCCGGCGATCAGCCCGAACTGGCTTGTGCGCCAGGACACCTCCTGGGGCAGGGCGGCGAGCCCGCCGCGCATCCTCTCGCCGGCGGTGACGATTAGCGCGCATTTGAGGCCGGCCAGGTTCCAGGCCTTGCTCGCGCTCGTCACGCAGACGCCGTGGTCGGCGGCCTCGGGGGAGACGGTCAGGTAGGGCGTGAAGGCGGCGTCGGAGTAGGTCAGCGGGGCGTGCACCTCATCGCTGACGACGGTGACGCCGTAGCGGGCGGCGAGCCCGGCCAGCGCCGCCAGGTCCTCGACGGTGTGCGGATGACCGATCGGGTTGTGCGGGTTGCAGAGCAGCACGCAGCGCACTCCGGCCGCAAAGGCGCGTTCGAGGCCGTCCAGGTCGAGGGTCCAGCCGGTCTGGCCGTCGAGGAGCGGCACGGCGTGCACCACCCCGCCCGCCTCGGGTACGAGGTCGAAGAACGGCGGGTAGACCGGGGGAGTGATCACCACCCGGTCGCCGGGCCTGATCAGCATCCGCAGGGTCTCCACGATCGCCACGCTGACATCGGTCGTGGTGGTCACCTGCTCGGGGTCGACCGGCCAGTCCCAGCGGCGGCCGGCGAAACCCGCGAAGGCGGCGCCCAGCTCGGTGTCGGGTGCGACATAGCCGGTGTCGCCGTGGCGCACTGCCGCGGCGAGCGCCTCCCGGACGGGTGCGGCGAGCGGGAAATCGGACTCGGCGACGAAGAGCGGCAGTACATCGGCGGGGAAACTGCGCCATTTCCTGCTGGTGCGCTCGCGCAGGAGGGACAGTGGGTCGGCGGTGACGTCCATCACCTCAGGATGCACCCCGCGGCATCCGTCGTCGAGGAGCCTCGCGGCACCTAAACTGGAACCATGGAAATCGAGATCGGCCGCTCCAAGCGCGCCCGCCGCGTATATGCCTTCGACGACATCGCGATTGTGCCCAGCCGGCGCACCCGCGACCCGGAGGATGTGTCGGTCAACTGGACCATCGACGCGTACCAGTTCTCGATCCCGTTCCTCGCGGCTCCGATGGACTCCGTGGTGTCCCCGAAGACGGCCATCATGATGGGCCAGCTCGGCGGCGTCGGTGTGCTCGACCTCGAGGGTCTCTGGACCCGCTACGACGACCCTGAGCCGCTTCTCGCGGAGATCCGCGAGTTGCCCGCCGACCGGGCCACCGCCCGGATGCAGGAGATGTACTCCGAGCCGATCAAGCCCGAGCTCGTCACGGCGCGCCTCGCGGAGATCCGCGCGGCCGGCGTGACCGTGGCCGGCGCCCTGTCGCCGCAGCGCACGCAGGAACTGTACGAGACCGTCGTCGCCGCCGGCGTCGACCTGTTCATCATCCGCGGCACCACCGTTTCGGCCGAGCACGTCTCGCAGAACCAGGAACCCCTCAACCTCAAGAAGTTCATCTATGAACTCGACGTGCCCGTGATCGTGGGCGGGGCGGCGACCTACACCGCGGCCCTGCACCTCATGCGCACCGGTGCGGCCGGCGTGCTCGTAGGCTTCGGCGGCGGCGCGGCCTCGACCACGCGCGCCTCCCTCGGCATCCACGCGCCCATGGCCACGGCCGTGGCCGATGTCGCCGGCGCGCGGCGGGACTACATGGACGAGTCCGGCGGACGCTACGTGCACGTCATCGCCGACGGCGGCCTCAACACCTCCGGTGACATCGTCAAGGCCATCGCCTGCGGCGCCGACGCCGTCATGCTCGGCACCGCGCTGGCCCGGGCGACGGATGCCCCCGGCGGCGGCTTCCACTGGGGTGCCGAGGTGCACCACTCGAAGCTGCCCCGCGGCAAGCGGGTCGAGGTGGGCGCCCTGGCGCCGCTCGAGACCATCCTCTACGGTCCGACTCCGATCGCAGACGGCACCGCGAACCTCGTCGGCGCGCTGCGCCGCTCGATGGCCACCACCGGCTACTCCGACCTGAAGGAATTCCAGCGCGTCGAGGTGGTCGTCGCCCCGTACCGGGTGAATTAGGCGGTTGTCGCGCCGCACCGAGTGAACTAGCGTCTGTGTACACATCACACCATCCGAAATGGGAGTGAGCACATGGCAACTGGCAACTCTGCGTCGCGATCCACGAAACTGGGTCCGGAAGAACGGGCCGCGGCCCTCGAACGGCTGAAGGGCAAGGAGCTCGACATCCTGGTGGTCGGTGGCGGCATCGTCGGCACCGGGGCCGCCCTGGACGCGGTCACCCGCGGCCTGAGCGTGGGCATCCTCGAGGCCAGGGACTGGGCCTCGGGAACGTCGAGCCGGTCGTCCAAGCTGGTGCACGGCGGCATCCGATATCTGGAGCAAGCCGACTTCCGGCTGGTGCGCGAGGCTCTGACCGAGCGTGGCCTGCTCCTGCAGCGCATCGCCCCGCACCTGGTGAAGCCGGTGCGGTTCCTCTACCCGCTCCGGAAGCGCGTCACCGAGCGTTTCTACGTGGGCGCCGGCATGCTGCTCTACGACCTCTTCTCCTACACCGGCGGGCGCGGCCCCGGTGTGCCGCACCACCGCCACCTGTCCAAGCGGCAGGTGAAGGGGCTCCTGCCGAGCCTGAACACCGACACGATCGTCGGCGGCATCACCTACTACGACGGCCAGGTCGACGACGCGCTCTACGTCGCCTCGCTCGTGCGCACGGCCTCGTTCTACGGCGCGCACGCGGCCAGCCGGGTGCGGGTCGAGGGATTCATCAAGGTCGGCGAGCGGGTGGTCGGTGTGCACGCCCACGACCTGCAGACCGGCGAGCGGTTCGAGGTGCGGGCCCGGCAGGTCGTGAACGCGACCGGAGTCTGGACAGACGACACGCAGCGCATGGTCGGTGAACGCGGCACGTTCAAGGTGCGGGCGTCGAAGGGCATCCACCTGGTCGTGCCGCGGGACCGGTTCCAGTCGGCCATGGGGCTGCTGCTGCGCACCGAGAAGAGCGTACTGTTCGTGATCCCCTGGGGACGGCACTGGCTGATCGGCACGACCGACACCGACTGGCACCTCGACAAGGCCCACCCTGCCGCCACCGCCGCGGACATCGACTACCTGCTCGAGCATGTGAACGCCGTGCTGCGGGTGCCGCTGACCAGGGAGGACGTCGAGGGGGTCTACGCGGGTCTCCGGCCGCTCCTGGCCGGCGAGTCGGAAAGCACGTCGAAGCTGTCCCGCGAACACCTCGTGGGTCATTCCGTGCCCGGACTCGTGGTGATCGCGGGCGGCAAATGGACCACCTATCGGGTGATGGCGAAGGATGCGATCGATGCGGCCGTCGACGCCTTCGACGAACGGGTCCCGGCCTCCACCACGGCGGACATCCCACTGCTCGGCGCCGAGGGCTATCAGGCCGCCTGGAACAAGCGCGGCCGGATCGCCCGGGCGTTCGGTCTGCACACCGTGCGCATCGAGCACCTGCTCAACCGGTACGGCACTCTGACCGACGAGTTGCTCGACCTGATCCGCACGACCCCGTCGCTCGCGGACCCGTTGCCGGGGGCCGACGACTACATCGAGGCGGAGGTCGTCTACGCGGCCTCGCATCTGGGTGCCCTGCACCTCGAGGACGTGCTGGCCCGCCGCACCCGCATCTCGATCGAGGCCTGGGACCGCGGCGTCTCGGCGGCGCCCGTGGCCGCCCGGCTGATGGCCGGGGTGCTCGGCTGGGACGAGGCCAGGGAAGAACGTGAGGTGGGCCACTACCTCAAGCGGGTGGCGGCGGAACTCGCGTCGCAGCAGCAGCCCGACGACGAGTCCGCCGACCGCGTGCGGCTCGAGGCTCCGGACATCGTCGCCACGAAGTAGCAGCCGCCGGCCGGCATCCGTCACATTCGCTCGGCGCGCGCGTGGCTAACTCAGGACATCCATTGCAGGGGTAACCGGGCCGCCACGAACGAGTGCGCAGCACGTGCGGATGCCCGGCCCGGGCGGTCGGATCTCCTGAGTTCGCCACGACACCCGAAGGAAGTACCGCAGCGGAAGCATCCCACCCGGTGCGGGCGCTGCGGGCAGGTGGCACCCGAACTCGCTCCGGTAGACTGGGCTGACTGCCCATAAACCTCAGGAGTCGCACCATGGTTGACGTTCGGCGGGTCAAACTTCCCGGGGTGGGAGTGCTGCACACCTTCATCACGGATGACGGCGGCAAAGTGGGCGTCATCGCCCACCGCTCGGGGCACAGCGACCTCATCACCTTCGCGGACGACGAGGGTGGCCCCGATGCCGCCAAGGTGTCCCTACGCCTGAGCGAGGACGAGGCGCATACCCTCGCCGAGCTCCTCGGCGGCACCCAGATCACCGAGTCGCTCACGGCGCTCGACCAGATCCCGGGCCTGAGCATCGACTGGTTCACCGTGGACTACGAGGACCACATCGCCGGCCAGGCGTTGGGCAACCCCGCCGACCGCGGCATCGCCGGCCTGACCGTCGTGGCCGTCGTGCGCGGAGAGTCCGCCAACCCGGCACCCGCCCACGACTTCCGCGTTTTCCCCGGTGACACGCTCGTCGTCGCCGGCTCTCCCGAGAAGGTCGCGAAGGCTTTCGCGTTCTTCCGCACCGGCGAGGTTAAGGCCAAGTCCGTCGACGCGCCGCCTGGGGGGTAGTCCATGCATCTCGGCGAAGACCTCATCACTCTTGGCATCCTGCTCGTCGTTGCCTACCTCCTCGGCCGCGCCGGAAAGTTGATCGGGCTGCCGTCCATCCCGCTTTACATGATCGTCGGGCTCCTCGCCAGCCCGAACACCGGCTGGTTCCCGCTGGACTTCCAGTCGGCAGACATCGAACTGATCGCCATCTTCGGCCTGATCCTGCTTCTGTTCAGCCTGGGCCTCGAATTCGACCAGGAGGCGTTCTTCGGCGACGCCGGAAAACTCCTGATCTCCGGCGGATCCTACGTTCTGATCAACATGGGCGCCGGCTTCGCGTTCGGTCTGATGGTCGGCTGGGGCAGCCGGGAGGCCCTCGTGATCGCCGGCATGACCGGCACCTCCTCGAGCGCCATCATCACCAAGCTCCTGATCGAACTGCGCCGGCTGGCCAACAAGGAAACCCCGATGATCCTCGGCGTGACCGTCGTCGGCGACATCTTCATCGCGGTCTATCTGGCGATCGTCTCCGTCGTTCTCAGCGGCAAGACCGAGGTCTGGCCGATCGTGCTGCAACTGAGCATCGCCTTCCTCTTCCTCGTCGTGATGTTCTCCGTGGCCCGCTGGGGAGCCAAAGTCGTGTCCCGGCTGATGCGCACCAAGGACGACGAGCTGTTCACCATCCTCTTCTTCGGGCTCGCCGTGCTGTTCGCCGGGATCGGCGAGATCATCGGCGTGACGGATGCGATCGGTGCCTTCCTGATCGGGGTGGTGCTCGGCGCGAGTACATACCGCGGCCGGATCGAACGCGTCGCCGTGCCGCTCCGCGACGTGTTCGGGGCGTTCTTCTTCCTCAACTTCGGACTCGCGCTGAACGTGGCCGAATTCGGGTCGGTGATCACCATCGTCGTCGCGGCCGTGGGGATGACCTTCGTTCTCAGCCTGATCTCCGGCATGCTGATGGCGCGGCTGCACGGGATGGGCCCGCGGGAGGGACTCAACACCGCGGCCATCTTCGTCAACCGCGGCGAATTCACCCTGATCCTGGCGACCCTGTCGGTGACCGCGGGTCTCGATCAGCGGCTGCAGTCCTTCGCCGGGCTCTACGTGCTCACCATGGCGATCGTGGGACCGCTCTTCGCGGCGAACTCGGAGAAGATCGGCTCGGCCCTGCGGCGGCACCAGAATGCCGTTCCGGCGCGGAAACGCGCCCACGACGTGATGCTGGCCGAGGAAATCGCCCTGGTCGACGCGGCCACCGCCGCCGGAACCGGAACGGATGCCCAGCGGGCCGCCGACCGCCTCCTCGCCGACCACCGCAAACGCCCGGCCTCCGCCGCGCCTGCCGCTCGGCCTGCCACGACGCCTGCGGCAGCGCCGGTCGGCGTGCCGGGTGCCGACGCGGACGCGAACTCCGACGCCGACTCCGACTCCGACGAGCCGGGGTCCGCGGCCAGCGACTCGATGCTCGACTTCATCTCCGGCCGGCGTACGGCCGAAACCGGCCCGGCCGACAAGCCGGCGCGTGACACCGCTTCAGGGGACTACTCATGATCAAGACCATGCTCCGCCCGCGCTGGCTGCTCGCGCTGTTGCTGGCGCTCGCGATAGCCGCGGCCTTCGCGCTGCTCGGCCGGTGGCAGCTGGAACGCGCCATCGCGTCTGGCGAGGTCGTGGAGCGCAGCACCGAGACCGTGCTGCCGCTCAGTGACGCCGTCTCACCAGACGGTCCGCCGCGCGAGGCCGCGACCGGTCAGCTGGTCACCGTGGACGGCTCCTTCGTGCCGGGGGACGACGTGCTGATCAGCGAACGCCTCAACGGGGGCGAGCGCGGTTTCTGGATGGTGAGCCGGTTCGAGACGGTGGCAACGGCATCCGTGCCCGTCTCCACCATCGCCGTGGCTCGCGGCTGGTCCGCCACGGAGGCGGAGGTCCAGGCGGCGATCGACGAGCTCGCGGCCCAGGCCGCCGGGCAGCAGCAGACCGTGACCGGCCGGTTCGTACCCTCCGAGGCCCCGGCCGTGCCGGACTCGGAGCTGGACCCGCGCACCCAGGCCACGGTCTCCACCGCCGCTTTGATCAACCAGTGGACTGACTTCACCGACCAGTCCGTCTACGCCGGCTACATCGTCGACACGGATGCCGTCGCGGGCCTGACCGTGATCGACTCGCCGGTGCCCGGCAACGACGCGTCGGTCAACTGGCTGAACATCTTCTACGCCCTCGAGTGGGCCGTCTTCGCCGGGTTCGCGGTGTTCCTCTGGTACCGCCTGGTCCGGGACGACTGGGAGCGCCACCAGGAGCAGGCCGCCATCGACGCGGCGGAGGCCGTCTAGAATTGGCCTATGCCACTTGACCCCAAGCCTGCCGACATCCCCAAAATCCCCGGCGCGCTCCGGCTTTACAAGATCTCCTCGGTGATCACCGGTGTCTTCCTCCTGCTGCTCTGCGTCGAGGTCTTCCTGAAGTTCGTGCTTCAGCTCGAAATCGAAGTCGGCGGCCCGAACGGGATCATCGCCCTCGTGGCGCGGGACTCGGTGACCGCCTTCAACCTGAGCACCGGCATCCTGATCGTGCACGGCTGGCTGTACGTGCTCTACCTGTTCAGCGACTTCCAGCTGTGGAGCCTGATGCGCTGGTCATTCCCCAGGTTCCTGCTGATCGCACTCGGAGGCATCATTCCTACTCTGTCCTTCTTCCTCGAGGTGCGCGTCGCGCGCGAGGTCAACGCCTTCCTGGCGACGCACGCCGCCGTAGACTCGACTGCCGCGTCGGCCGAGGCCCGCCCGTGAGCGCCGCGGTGAGCGCGCAGACCGGGGCCCGCCCCGTTCTGGTGGTCGACTTCGGCGCCCAGTACGCGCAACTGATCGCGCGCCGGGTGCGTGAGGCATCCGTCTACTCGGAGATCGTGGCCCACTCGATCACCGCGGCCGAGGTCGCGGAGAAGAACCCGCTCGGAATCGTGCTCAGCGGCGGGCCGTCCAGCGTCTACGCCGAGGGTGCGCCCACCTTCGATCCGGCCATCTTCGATCTCGGCATCCCGATCCTGGGCATCTGCTATGGCTTCCAGGTGATGGCCACGACTCTCGGCGGCGAGGTGGCCCGCACCGGACTGAGTGAGTACGGCGCGACCCCGGTCAGCGTCACCGACAGCGGCAACGCGCTCCTGGCCGGCCAGCCGGCCGAGCAGACCGCGTGGATGAGCCACGGCGACTCCGTGTCGAAGGCCCCCGCGGGCTTCACCGTGCTGGCCTCCTCCGAGTCCACGCCCGTCGCCGCGTTCGCGAACGACGAGCGCCGGCTCTACGGCGTGCAATGGCACCCCGAGGTCAAGCACTCCGAATTCGGCCAGAACGTGCTCGAGAACTTCCTGCACCGCGCCGCGGGCATCCCCGCCGACTGGAACAGCGGCAACGTCATCGCCGAACAGGTGGCCCGCATCCAGGCCCAGGTCGGCACCGGAAAGGTCATCTGCGGGCTCTCCGGCGGAGTCGACTCCGCCGTGGCCGCCGCCCTCGTGCACAAGGCCATCGGCGACCAGCTCGTCTGCGTGTTCGTCGACCACGGCCTGCTGCGCCAGGACGAGCGCCGCCAGGTGGAGGAAGACTATGTCAAGGCCACCGGCGTGCGGTTGGTCACCGTCGACGTGCGGGAGCAGTTCCTGACGGCCCTCGAGGGCGTCAGCGACCCGGAGACCAAGCGCAAGATCATCGGCCGCGAGTTCATCCGCACCTTCGAGCAGGCCCAGGCGGAGCTGATCAGGGAAGCGGCGGCGACGGATGGCGACCCGATCCGCTTCCTTGTGCAGGGCACCCTGTACCCGGACGTGGTCGAGTCCGGCGGCGGCAGCGGCACGGCCAACATCAAGAGCCACCACAACGTCGGCGGCCTGCCGGAAGATCTGCAGTTCGAACTGATCGAACCGCTGCGCACACTGTTCAAGGACGAGGTGCGCGCGATCGGCGCCGAATTGGGGCTGCCGGCCGAGATCGTGCAGCGCCAGCCGTTCCCCGGACCCGGCCTCGGCATCCGTATCGTGGGCTCGATCACCCAGGACCGGCTTGACCTGCTGCGCCACGCGGATGCGATCGTGCGCGCCGAGCTGACCGCCGCCGGACTCGACCGTGAGATCTGGCAGTGCCCGGTGGTGCTGCTCGCCGACGTGCGCTCCGTGGGAGTGCAGGGCGACGGCCGAACCTACGGGCACCCGATCGTGCTGCGTCCGGTGTCGTCGGAAGATGCGATGACGGCCGACTGGACCCGTCTGCCCTACGACCTGCTGGCACGGATCTCGAACCGGATCACGAACGAGGTGGACGGGGTGAACCGCGTCGTGCTCGACGTGACTTCCAAACCGCCGGGGACGATCGAATGGGAGTAGGCGCTGCGCGCTCCTCCATGTTGTGAAAGAAAACACCCTCGACTTGGTCGGGGGTGTTTTTCATTCGCGGGGAGTGGGCGAGCGCGGGGCGGGGAGGACGACAGAAGGGCCGCCCCGATGGGGCGGCCCTTCTGTCGTGCGGTGGTGCGGGGGTGCTACTCGCGGGCGATGGCGAAGATGCGGAGCATCTCGACGTACAGCCAAACGACGGTCAGCATGATGCCGAAGGCACCGGTCCAGCCGTACTTGCGGGGGGCCCGGTTGTTGACGCCGCGCTGGATGAAGTCGAAGTCGAGCACCAGCGAGTACGCGGCCATGATCACGGCGAGGACGCCGATGATCAGGCCGAGCGGGATGCCCATGACCGTCGCGCTACGCATGCCGAACGCAGCGTCGGTCGCGCCGAACGCCATCATGCCGAAGTTGATCAGCGAGAAGACGCCGTAGCCGATCATCGCGATCATGAAGACCTTGGTGGCCTTCTTGGACGCGCGGATCTTGCCGTTGGCGAAGAGGGCCAGGGTGACGCCGACGACGACGAGCGTGGCGAGCACGGCCTGGGTGACGATACCGCCGTACTGCTGCTCGAAGACGATCGAGATGCCACCGACGAAGAGACCCTGGGCCGCGGCGTAGGCGAGGATCAGGGGCGGCGACGGCTCCTTCTTGAACGCGTTGACCAGTCCGAGGACCAGACCCGCGATCGCGCCGACGATCAGCGGCAGGATCGTCACCGGGGTGACGATCCAGCCGATGGCCGCGGTGACCAGCAGCAGGGCGAAGCTGAGCACCGTCTTGCGGATGGTGTCGTCGTAGCTCATGCGGTCGGTGTCCTGCGAACCGGCGGAGGGCGCGTTGAACATGCCCTGCAGGTCGCTGTCGGAGAGCACCTTGCCACCTGCAGTGGCGCCGGGAGCGCCGAACGCGGCGTTTCGGGAGAATGCGGGGTTGGAGGATGCCATGGGTGCCGTAGCTCACAATCACGTGGGTAGGTAGCGGAGCCAGCACCGGTAAGTGCTGGACAGTTCCTAGATTCTATTCAGATCTGCTGGGGATCCGCCGTATTCCGGTTGCGACCCGCGGTGACCGAGGACGGTGCCCCGCGGAC
This sequence comes from Cryobacterium sp. TMT3-29-2, assembly GCF_004564305.1. Taxonomy (NCBI): domain Bacteria; kingdom Bacillati; phylum Actinomycetota; class Actinomycetes; order Micrococcales; family Microbacteriaceae; genus Cryobacterium; species Cryobacterium sp. TMT3-29-2. The sequence goes on along the minus strand of NZ_SOGK01000072.1, from coordinate 1,662 downwards.
CAGCCGGCCAGCCACCAGGCGAGCCAGGACGCGGCCACCGTGGTGAGGAAGCCGACCAGGTAGCCGACCCAGTTCTGGTCGTAATTGTTCAGTGCGTCCTTGAGCAGGAAACTCATCGCGATCGGCGGGATCAGGGCCAGGTAGCTCAGAAGCGGGCGGTGCCGCACAAGCAGCCAGCAGGCCAGCAGGGCCGCGAAGACCCCGTTGAAATCGGCGCCGCCCAGCAGCAGGATGCTGCAGAGTAGGGCCGGTACCAGAACCGTGAGCCGCCGCCACAGCACCCCGGGCAGGATCAGCCAGCCCAGCACGTGCAGGGGCGGTCCGATGGCCAGGAAGAAGAGGCTGTAGGTGCTGGTGAAGTTCGTGGCGAGCACGCCGAGCACGACCAGGGTCAGCCCGGCGACGTAGCGGGCGCGGTAGCTGCCCCACCGGTGCAGGCGGGTCGGGGGAACGGTCCAGGGTGTCATCGCCTCGATTCTGGCAGTTGCACGCGTAGGGTTGGGAAATGCAGCCGATCGTGATCGGTCACCGCGGGGCGAGCGGTTACCGTCCAGAGCACACCCGTTCCGCCTACGAGCTGGCCGTCGCCCTCGGGGCGGATGCCGTCGAGCCCGACATCGTCGCCACCCGCGACGGCGTTCTGGTGGTGCGCCACGAGAACGAGATCGGGGCGACCACGGATGTCGCGGCGCACCCCGAGTTCGCCGGCCGCCGGACCAGCAAGGTGATCGACGGCATCCGTCTGACCGGCTGGTTCACCGAGGACTTCACGTGGGCCGAGCTGCGCACCCTGCGGGCCCGGGAACGCCTGCCCGAGGTGCGCAAGGCGAGCGCGACCTTCGATGACCGGTTCCCCCTGCTGCGTCTGCGGGACGTGTTCAAGCTGATGGACCGGCTCTCCGGGCGGGCGCGCCGGCCCATCGGCGTCGTCGCCGAGCTCAAACACGCCACCTACTTCGAGTCGATCGGACTGCCGCTCGACGAGCTGTTCACTGCCGAGGTCAACGACGCCGGCTGGAACGCCGGCGACGGCCGCCTCACCATCGAGAGCTTCGAGCGCAGCCTGCTTGACAAGGTCTACGCGCGCGGCATCTACGGCAAGCGCATCTTCCTGCTCGAGGCGCGCGGGAAACCCTACGACGAGGTCGCGCTCCTCGGGCCGAAAGCGCCCCACTACGCCGACTACCTCTCCGACACCGGGCTCTACGGGCTCAGCGGCAAGGTCGACGGGATCAGCGTGCCCAAATCGTTGATCCTGGCCACGGATGCCGACGGTCACGTGTCCGGCGCCTCCGACCTGGTCGACGCCGCCCACGCCGCGGACCTGGAGATCTACTGCTGGACCCTGCGCCCTGAGAACCGGTATCTCGCGAAGACGTTCCGCCGCGGGCGGCTGCGGGCCGACTTCGGCGACTGGCAGGCCGAGTTCCGCACCATCCTCGGAACCGGGATCGACGGGGTCTTCGCCGACCACCCCGACCTGGCGGTGCTCGTGCGGGACGAGCTGGCCGCCGAGGACTGACCTGGGCCCTCGGCCGGCACGCCGGGCCGGGTAGGGCCGTGCCGCGCCGTGCCGCGCCGTGCTAGGTCGTGCCCGGTAGGGCCGTGCCGCGCCGTGCCGGGTAGGGCCGGGTAGGGCCGTGCCGCGCCGTGCCGGGTAGG